>CAYNOF010000923.1:0-11046 GCA_964398335.1 uncultured Rhizobiaceae bacterium | reverse complement strand
CGAGGCCGAGGGCGGCGCGGTGCGCGCCTTCGGCGTCGATGCGCGCCAGGAAGAGCAGATGGTCGGGCTGGTCGAGACCATCGAGCGTGAGATCGGCACGCTCGAGGTTGCGGTCTTCAACATCGGCGCCAATGTGCGCTTCGGCATCCGTGAGACCACGGCGCGTGTCTACTACAAGGTCTGGGAGATGGCCTGCTTCTCGGGCTTTCTGATGGGGCGGGAGGCGGCGAAGGTGATGGTGCCGCGTGGTCGTGGCACGATCCTTTTCACCGGGGCCACGGCCAGCGTGCGCGGGCGTGACGGCTACTCGGCGTTCTCCGGCGCCAAGCATGCGCTGCGTGCGCTGGCGCAGAGCATGGCGCGCGAGCTGGGACCGCAGGGCATCCATGTCGCGCACACGGTGATCGACGGCGCGATCGACACCGAATGGATCCGCAGCAACTTCCCGGACCGCTACAAGGCCAAGGAGCACGACGGGATTCTCAACCCCGACCACATCGCCGAGCACTACTGGCTCCTGCATCGTCAGCCGCGCGATACCTGGACGCATGAGCTTGATCTGCGGCCGTGGTCGGAGAGCTGGTGAGATCAACGACTCAAGGGAGAGAGACGATGGCCAAGACCGTGGAGTTCCATTTCGATTTCGGCAGCCCCAACGCCTATCTCAGCCACAAGCTGATCCCCGATATCGAGAAGCGCACCGGTGCCACCTTCAAGTACGTGCCGGTGCTGCTGGGCGGCGTGTTCAAGCTCACCAACAACGCCTCGCCGATGGTCCAGTTCAAGGACGTCCAGCACAAGCTCGCCTACCAGCGGCGCGAGATGGAGCGCTTCATCCGCAAGCACGGGCTGACGAAGTTCCGGCAGAATCCGCATTTCCCGGTCAACACCGTGCAGATCATGCGCGGCGCCGTGGCGGCGCAGATGGACGGCAAGCTCGCGCCCTATGTCGACGTGGTCTACCGCGCGATGTGGGAGGACGGGCTGAAGATGGACGATCCGGCCGTGATCAAGTCGGCGCTCGACGCCGGCGGCATCGATGGCGCGCATATCCTCGCGCGCATCCAGGACCAGGATGTGAAGGACGCGCTGCTGAAGAACACCGAAGCCTCGGTGGCGCGCGGTACCTTCGGCAGCCCGATGTTCTACGTCGGCGACGAGCCGTTCTTCGGCAAGGACCGGCTGCGCGAGGTCGAGGAGGAGATCGCGGCGTGAGCGAGCAGCCCAAGTCGGGCGAGGTGCGGACCTTCGACGAAGGCCGCATCTGCCGGATCGTCATCGACAACGCGGCCAAGCGCAACGCGTTCTCGCCCGAGATGATGCTGCAGCTGTCCGACGCGCTGACCCGCTTCGATGCCGATGCGTCGCTGTGGGTCGCCGTCGTCAGCGCCGAGGGCGATCACTTCACCGCCGGGCTCGACATGCCCAAGTTCTTCGGACCGACTGCGACCTACAAGGGCGCGCCCGACGGCAACATCGATCCCTTCGCGCTCAAGCGTCGCACCAACAAGCCGGTGGTCACGGCGGTGCAGGGCATCACCTACACCATCGGCATCGAGATGATGCTGGCCGGCGACATCGTCGTCGCCGCCGATACCGCGCGCTTCTGCCAGATGGAGTCCAAGCGCGGCATCGCGCCCCTGGGCGGCGCGCATTTCCGCTTCCTCACCCGTACGGGGTGGGGCAATGCGATGTATCACCTGATGCTGTGCGACGAGTTCAACGCAGCCGAGGCACTGCGCATCGGCCTGGTGCAGGAGGTCGTGCCCGCCGGCCGGCAGGTCGAGCGCGCGCTGGCGATCGCCGCCGCCATCGCCGCCAACGCACCGCTGGGCATCCAGGTCATGAAGGAATCGGCGCTGAAATACATCGAGGCGGCCGAGGCCGCCGCGATCGCCATGCTGCCCGCGATCCGCGAGCGGGTGATGGGCACGGAGGACGCGAAGGAAGGCATCCGCTCCTTCGTCGAACGCCGCGCCGCGAACTTCCAGGGTCGCTGATCAGCCGCCGAGCCAAACCCAGGGCCGTGCGGCGTGATCCTTGGCCTGCCAGGCGTCGATCTGGGTCTGGTAGGTCATGGTCACGCCGATGTCGTCGAGGCCCCGCAGCAGTGCGTTGCGGCGGTTGGCCTCGACCTTGAACGGCAGCTCGCGGCCGCGTGGCGAGACGACCACCTGGCGATCGAGATCGACCGTGACGCGCGCATTGCCGGGCGCGGCCTGCATCTCTTCGGCCAGCTTCTCGATCTCCTCGATCGGCAGCACGACCGGCAGCAGGCCGTTCTGGAAGCAGTTGTTGTAGAAGATGTCGCCGAAGCTGGGCGCGATCACGGCGCGGATGCCCATGCCCCACAGCGCCCACACCGCCGCCTCGCGCGAGGAGCCGCAGCCGAAATTGTCGCCCGCCAGCAGGATCGGCGCGCGCTTCCAGGCCGGCTGGTTGAGCACGAAGTCGGGCTTCTCCGTGCCGTCCTTGTTGAGGCGGAACAGCTCGAAGCCGTAGGCCTCGATGTCCGCGCGCGTCGTGCCGACCAGCCGCGCCATCGGGATGATCATGTCGGTGTCGACGTTCTGGCGCAGGAACGGCGCCGCGACGCCTTCGAGCCTGGTGAACTTGTCCATCGTCCGGCCCTCCCTCAGATCCGCCGCACGTCGGTGATCGCGCCGGCGATCGCCGCCGCCGCCGCCATCGCCGGCGAGGCGAGATGCGTGCGCGCATTGGGCCCCTGGCGCGAGGCGAAGTTGCGGTTCGACGTCGAGACCGAGCGCTGGCCGGGCGGCACAGTCTCGCCGTTCGAGGCGACGCACATCGAGCAGCCCGGCTCGCGCCAGTGGAAGCCGGCCTCGAGGAAGACCTTGTCGAGACCTTCCGCCTCGGCCTGCTTCTTCACCCGCTCCGAGCCCGGCACGACCCAGGCGGTGACATGCGGCGATGTCTTGCGACCCTTGGCAATCGCCGCGGCGGCGCGCAGGTCGGAGATCCGGCTGTTGGTGCAGGAGCCAATGAACACCCAGTCGACCCGGGTGCCGGCGATCGGCTTGCCCGGTTCCAGTCCCTGATACTTCAACGCGTTCTCCCACGCCGTCTTGCGGTTGGCGTCGGGTGCGCGCGCCGGATCGGGAATCGCCTGGTCGATGGCGATGACATGCTCGGGGCTCGTGCCCCAGGTGATCTGCGGCGCCACGTCCTTCATGTCGATGACATGTTCGGCGTCGAACCGCGCGTCGCTGTCGGAGGGCAGGGTGCGCCAATGCGCGATGGCGGCGTCGAGCTGCGCGCCCTTGGGCGCGAAGTCGCGGCCGGCGATGTACTGGTAGGTCGTGTCGTCGGGCGCCACCATGCCGATCTTGTTGCCCATCTCGATCGACAGATTGCACAGCGTGAAGCGCGCTTCCATCGGCAGCTCGCGCACCGCCGAGCCGGCATACTCCACCGCGTAGCCGGTTCCACCAGCGGTGCCCAGTCGACCGATAGCATGCAGGATCATGTCCTTGGCCGTCACGCCATTCGGCAGCGCGCCCTCGAAACGCAGGCGCATGGTCCTGGGCGTGCGCTGCGCCAGGGTCTGTGTTGCCAACGCATGAACGAGTTCACTGGAGCCGATGCCGAAGGCCAGCGCGCCCATGCCGCCATGGGTGCAGGTGTGGCTGTCGCCGCAGACCAGGGTCACGCCGGGCAGGGTGATGCCGAGCTCCGGCCCGATGACATGCACAATACCTGTGCCGTCCTGGCCCAGATCGAACAGCCGGATACCGTGCTGCGCCGTGCGCTGGCGCATCGCGCGCAGCATTTTGCCGCCGACGGGAAAGGTGTCCTCGGTGCGGCCCGGTTGCGTCGATACGGCATGGTCGGGCGTCGCGAAGACCAGCTCCGGCCGGGCGACGCTGTAGCCTTTCTCCTCGACTTCCTCCAGGGCGCGGGCGCCGGAGAGGTCGTGCACGAGGATGCGGTCCAGATGCAGCAGCGCGAAGCCGCCGCCGAGATCGGCGATGACATGCGGGCGCCAGATCTTCTCGAACAGGGTCAGGCCGGCCATGTCGTTCCTCCACTTCCACTGGGCGGGACGATGGTGAATCGCGGGTCTGGATGCAACGCCGCGATGAAGGTTCCGGCGGGTGGACCAATTTTATCGGTTGATGCGGAAAGCGTTGGAGGTTAGGACCCTATACCCATGGTTGTACCCTGCTGCTTGGCTCGTCGGTTCGGGAGTGAGGTTTGGCCGTCCGTCGCGAACTCGGTGCGCCGCTGTACCAACAGGTCTTCCTCGTCCTGCGCGAGGCGATCCGGGAAGGCAAGTACCCCATCGGCAGCGCGCTTCCCAGCGAGGCCGAGCTCTGTCGCCTGTATCGCGTCTCGCGCATCACCTTGCGCCGCGCGCTGGGCCATCTGCAGCACGCCGGGCTGATCGAGCGCCGCCAGGGCAGCGGCACCTTCGTGCAGCGCAGCGCCCCGCCGGCCGTCGCCTTCGAGATGGGCGGCGTGATCCGCGACTTCACCGAGTTCACGCACGGCACCAAGCCGAAGACCCTGGAATTCAGCTATGTCACGCCGCCCGTGCGCATCCGTGCGCTGTTCGACGGCGACGTCGGCGATCGCATGCAGCGTATCCTGCGGATCCGCTCGCGCGGTCGCGTGCCGCTGGCGCAGGTCGAGACCTGGGTACCGGTGTCGGTGGGTGAGCGCTACACCGCCGACGATACCGACAAGGTGCCGCTGACCCAGCTGATGGAACGCTCCGGCACCATCATCGCCAGCGGGCGATTCACCGTCGGCACGACGCTCGCCGATCCGGTGATGGCCGACCGGCTGCACACGGAAGTGGGCGCACCGCTGCTGAAGTTCTCGCGCGTGATGCACGATCAGAACGGCCGCGTGGTGCAGTACGCCGAGATGCTGTTGCGGCCCGACCACATCCAGATCGTCTTCCCGGTCCATTCCGAGGATCTGCCGCGCCGCACCTGGGCTAGCGCCGCTCCAGAAGCTCTGCCACCGCGGCGTCGATGAAGGCGGTGTCCACCGGATTGCCGCGCGGATTGCCGGCACGGTGGCCCCACATCGACGGAATCTCCAGCAACCGGCCGCGCTTGAGATGCGGCAGCTCCAGCCGGTTGTCCTGGGTCTGGAAGTAGAGATCGGTCGCCGAGGGCATCAGCAGGGTGTCGGCCTCGATGGCGCCCAGCGCCGCGACCAGGTCGCCGCCGAAGCGCGCGTCGTCGGCGATGTCGCCGTTCTGCCAGGTCCACAACTGGCACAGCAGGTCGTCGCCATCGCGGCGCAGGAAATTGCCCTCCCACGAGCCGACGAGGAAATCCTCGAGGCTGGCGAAGCCGAGTTGCTGCCACATGCGCTCGCGATAGAAGGTCTGGCTGAGCGCCCAGCCGGCATAGACCCGGCCCATGGCGCGCAGGCCGCGCTCGGGCTTGGCGGCGAAGTGGTCGCCGGTCCAGTTGGGATCGGCGGTGAGCGTCGCCTTCACGCCCTCGAGGAAGACGAAGTTGTGCGGCGCGGTGCGGGCCGAGCCGCAATTGACCACGATGCGCTCGACATCGGCGCCGAACAGCGCGCCCCAGTGATAGGCCTGCTGCGCGCCCATCGACCAGCCATAGACCATGGCCACCTTCTCGACGCCGAACACCTCGCGCAGCAGGCGGCGCTGCTGGCCGACATTGTCGTGCGTGGTGATGCGCGGGAAGCGCCCCTTGTCATAGGGCGGCTGGGCGAGACTCGGCGATGTCGACAGCCCGTTGCCGAACACGTTGGGGATGATGATGAAGTATTTCGTCGGGTCGAGCGCGCGGCCCGGCCCGATCATCCACTCGATGTCGGTGTGCTGCGCGCCGTAGCTCGTGGGATAGACGATGACGTTGTCGCGCTGGGCCGACAGCGTGCCGAAGGTCTTGTAGACGATCTTCGCGCCCGGCAGCGTCATGCCGCGCTTGAGCTTGATGTCGCCGCACTCGAACGTCGCGACCTGAGTGGGATAGTCGCTCAACTGAGCCCCGCGAGAACCTGCCGGTTGGCCTCGATGTAGCCCGGCGTGATCACCTTCATGTGCGTGCGCAGCGCCTGGTGCGCGTCGGGCAGGCGGTGGAAGGGGATGTTGGGCAGCAGGTGATGCTCGGCGTGGAACGGCATGTTCCACATGATCAGCCGCACCAAGGGATTGGTCAGCGTCGTGCGGGTGTTGATGAAACCGTTGTCGTCGTGGGTGCAGCCATTGTGCTCGACCACGAGATAGGCGCGCAGCAACGGCGCGCCGAGCAGCGCCGGGATCAGCCAGCACGTCACGGCGATCCAGCTGCCCGTGGCGATGCTGATGGCCGCGACGGCCGCATAGAACAGCAGCTGCAGGCGAGCCGAGCGCACGATTTCCGGCCACGCGGCAGGATGAATGAAATCGAGGCCTTCGACCTTGCCGAACGGGAAGCGCGCGATCTGGTAGAGGCGCGTCGTCCAGAACGGGATGGCCGAGATGCGCCACAGGTAGTCGCCTACCGTCCTCGGCTCAGGCTGCGCGATCAGCTCGGGGTCGCGCGCCGGATCCTGGGTGTAGCGGTGATGGGCGAGATGGAAGTGGCGGTAGTAGGTGCCGATGTTGAAGATCGCCGCCGCCGAGAAGAAGGCCACGAGATCGTTGAGTCGGCGGCTCTTGAACGCGGTGTAATGCACGCTCTCGTGCATCGGCGCGAACATCGCCATGACCAGGATGCCCTGCAGCAGCCAGGCTGGCGCCAGCCACCACGTGCCCCAGGCGAGATGGATCAGCCAGCCGCCGCCCGCCAGCAGCGCGAGGTGGATGCCGAGCCGCAGCAGGCCGGCCGTGTCGGAGCGCTGGTACAGCGTCTTCAGCGTGTCGGCCGGCAGCACACGCATCTGCCGGGCGCGCTCGCCGGTGGTCCTGTAGCTGACGTCGCTCATGGCCCGTGGCGATGCAAACCGCGGGCCTATTTCAGGGGCGCCCACAGCCCGTCGCGATAATTGCGTGCCGAGCGCTCCTCGGCGGCCTCGCGGCTCTTCTCGTCGAGCCCGACCTGGTCGCCGATCATGCAGACCAGCGACGGGAAGAGGCTGCGATCGATCTGCGCCGACGGCTCCCACAGCCTGGAGCGCATGAACGCCTTGGGGCAATGCATGTAGGCCTGGCGCACCTCGACGACGATCGCCGAGCGCGGCGCCTTGCCCTGCACCGCCATCGAGGCCAGCAACTCGGCATCCGTGCTCAGCCGCGCCACGCCGTTGACCCGCGTGGTCTCGTTCATGCCGGGGATCATGAACAGCAGGCCGATGTTGGGGTTCACCAGCAGGTTGCGCAGCGTGTCGAGCCGGTTGTTGCCCGGCCGGTCGGCGATCGCCAGTGTCTTCTCGTCGAGCACCTTGAACGAGCCCGGCGGGTCGCCGCGCGGCGTGACGTCCTGGCGGCCTTCCGCGTCGGCGGTCGAGATGCAGCAGAACGGCGCCATCTCGATGAAGCGCTTCATGTGCTGGTCGATACGGCCGATATCCTTGACCGCCGCCACCGGCATGGGCTTGCCATAGCTCTCGACCAGGGCGCGCGCCGCTTCGTCGTCGAGCAGAACGGGACGCGCGTTGGGCACAAGACTGTCGGGCATCGTCGGGCTCCGGAACGCTGAGCCGTCATCCTACCGTCATTGGCCGTTGCGACCTATCGCTACTTCTGCGCTTCCAGGGCCTGGATGCGCCGGTCCACCGCGGCGCGCGCCGGCATGTTCGCCGGCATCATGTCGCGCAGCTTGCGCAGGCGGTCGAGGGCGCCTGCGCGGTCGCCCGATTTCTCCGCCGCCTCGGCGAGGTAGAACAGCGCCAGCGCGCTGTGCGGGTTGGCCTTCTCCAGCCGCCGCAGCACGACCAGCGTGGGCTCCGGCAGGTCGGGCGTCGGGCCGGCTGCCCGCAGCAACGCCTCGGCCCAGGCCGCGAGGATCTCCGGGTCGTCGGGCTTCAGACGATCGGCCTGCTTCCACGCCTCGGCCGCGCCGGCGTGATCATTGAGTACACCGCGCGCGCGACCCAGGCGGCGCCACCCTTCCAGGTCATCGGGCGTTTCCTTCAGCCGATCGGCCAGGCGATCGACCATGCTCCTGATCGCCGCCTCGCGTTCCTGCGGCGACAGTTTCTCCATGCGCGAGACGTCGTCGGCGCCGGGCTGCGGCATCGCCGGATCGGGCACGCGCGGCGGCTTGCGGTCGGGGCGGATGGTCTTGGGATCGATGCCGGCCTGCCTGGACACGCGCTCGATCTCGGCCGCGAGCGTGCCGAGCCACGGCGCGTCGGCGGGCGAATCGGCCTCGAGGTCGAGCCAGCGCGAGAGCGCCGCCTTGGCGTCGCCGGCCTGCAGCTCGGCCAGGCCGATGTAGTAGCGCGCGCCGGCGAGCTTGGGATCCTTGGTCAGCGCGCGTTCGAAGATCGCGCGCGCCGCCGGCGTGACGGTGCCCTGCGCCTCGAAGGTCAACGCCTCGGCCAGCGCCACCATCACCTCGACATTGTCCGGCGCCAGCCGTTCGGCCTCGCGCAGGGCTGCCACCGCCTCGCCGGCCTGGCCGATGCCGAGATACAGGCGGCCCAGCGACAGCCGGGCCTGCACATCCTTGGGATCGTCGGCCAGACGCTTGCGCAACTGCTCCAGCGCGGCTTTCACGCGCGCCTCGGTGTCGCCGGCCATGACCGGCGTCGGCCTGGCGCGCGAGGCCAGCGGCTGCGCCGGCAGCTGCGGATTGCCGATCTCGACATAGAGGCCCAGCGCCAGCAGCGGCAGGCCCACGCCGATGATCGCCGGCAGAAAGCGCCGCGGCTTGATCTCGGCGATGCGCGCCGACGTGCCGTCGGCACCGGCGGCGAGGATGCGGCGCTCGATCTCGAGGCGCGCGGCCTTCTCGGCCTCCGCGCCGATCGCGCCCGAGGCGGCCTCGCGTTTCAGCTCGGCGAGCTGGTCCTTGTAGATCGCCAGATCGTGCGACGCGCGCGACTCCACGCGATAGCGCCGGCGCAGCAGCGGCAGCATCAGCGCGGCCAGCGCGAAGGCGGTGAGCAGCGCGAGCGACAGCGGCAGCATCATCGCCGCTCTCCCTCATCGTCGCGCAGCAGCGCGTCGAGACGCTTGCGTTCGGCGGCGGTGAGCTCCGCCGGCGCCGTCTTGACCTGCGCGGCACGCTTCCTGGCGCTGCGGTAGAGCACCCGGCCGATCAGCAGCAGCAGCAGCGGCGGGCCGAGCCACAGGATCCAGGTGCGCGGATCGAACGGCGGGCGCAGCAGCACATAGTCACCGTAACGCGCGCGCAGGAAGGCCACGACGTCGGCGTCGCTGTCGCCCTTGGTCAGCCGCTCGCGGATCGCCCGGCGCATGTCGCGCGCGATCTCGGCGTTGGAATCGTCGATCGACTGGTTCTGGCAGACGACGCAGCGGATGCCGGCGGAAATCTCGCGCGCCCGCGCCTCCAGCGCCTTGTCCTGCAGCATCTCGTCGGGTTCGACGGCGAACGCCGGCTGCACGAAGAACAGGGCGAGGAGCAGCATCATCGTCGTCCCGAGCGCAGCGACGGACCTCGCGGTGGACCGCCCGCCCATGGCCCGCCGCGATACCGCCAGGTTCGTCGCTGCGCCCAGGACGGCGATGCGCTTCACTTCGCCAGCTCCTTGACCAGCGTGCGGATGCGTTGCGTGTCGTCAGGCGTGAGCGGGCGGCGCAGGTGCAGGCGCACGATGCCCGCCTTGTCGATGACGAAGGTCTCGGGCACGCCGCTGATGCCGAACTCGACGCCGACCTTGCCGTCGGCATCGACGCCGATGCGCTCGTAGGGATCGCCCAGCCGCGCCAGCCACGGCCTGGCGTCTTCCGGCTTGTTCTTGTAGTTCACGCCCTGCACCCGCACGCCGTCGCGCGCCATGCGCATCATCAGCGGGTGCTCGACCTGGCAGGGCGCGCACCAGGAGGCGAAGAAGTTCACGACGCTGACCTGGCCCTTCCAGTCGTCGGCGCTCAGCCGCTTGCCGCCCTCCTGCAGCGGCGGCAGGTCGATCGAAGGCGCCGCCTTGCCGACCAGCGGCGAGCCGATGTCCTCGGGATTGTGCCCGGTCAGCAGCGCGTAGCCGAAGAAGCCGCCGAGCAGCAGCGCCATCAGCAGAGGCAGGACGAACAGCCATCGATTGGACACGAGACTACTCCGCCGGCTGCGCCACGGCGCGGCGCGCGCGCAGCGGCGCGCCGATGCGCAGGCGCCGGTCGGACAGCGACACGAAGCCGCCCAGCGCGCAGAACGCCGCGCCCAGCCAGATCCACGGCGCCAGCGGGTTGTAGTACAGCCGCACCGTCCAGCCGCCCTTGCCGTCGCTCTCGCCCAGGGTGGCGTAGATGTCGGCCAGCAGCGTGGTCTTGATCGCCGCCTCGGTGGTCTGCCGGCGCGTGGTCTTGAACACGCGGCGCTCCGGCTCGAGCACCGCGACGACGGTGCCGTCGCGCTTGAACGTCATCCTGGTGCGCTCGGCGATGTAGTTGGGCCCGTCGATCTCGCGCGGCGTCTCCATCGACACCTCGAAGCCGGCGTGGCTGAGCGTGCCGCCGGGCTTGAGCACCGCGATGGTCTCGACCTGCCACGTCGACACGGCCGTGATGCCGGCGACGCTGAAGCCCAGCGCGGCGTGCGCGATGGTCATGCCGATCGAGGCGCGCGGCAGGCCGGCGAGCCGGCGCAGCGAATCGCCGAGCGGGATCTCGAACAGCCTGATGCGGCGGGCAAGCTCGTAGAGCGCGCCGAGGATCAGCCAGGCGGCGAGCCCGCAGCCGATCGCCGCCAGGGTGACGTGGCGCTGGGCGATGAAGCTGATCAGCACGCCGACGCCGATGGCGACCAGGCCGACGGCGGCAAGCTGGCGCAGGGCGCTCAGCAGGTCGCCGCGCTTCCACGCCAGCAGCGGGCCGACGGCGACGGCGGCGAGCAGCGGGAAGGACAGCGGGATGAAGGTCATGGCGTAGAACGGCGGGCCGACCGAGACCTTGTCGCCGCCCAGCGCGTCGAGCAGCAGCGGATAGAGCGT
>CAYNOF010000922.1:0-3966 GCA_964398335.1 uncultured Rhizobiaceae bacterium | reverse complement strand
GTCGCCCTGGGCATGCGCCGCGGCACGGCGGTCGGCGCTTGAAGATACGGGCTGCCCGTAGTATACGATCGACGACAAATTCGAATGGGACGATGCGAAGGCTGTCGCCAATTTCGCAAGGCATGGTGTGTCGTTCGATCGCGCGAAACTGGTGTTCCGCGATATCGCGATGATCGAGACGTATGACGATCGCCGCGATTACGGCGAGGACCGGTTCATTTCGATGGGCGATGCTGCGGGCATCGTCCGCGTCGTGGTTCATACCGAAAGAGAAGGGCGTGCGCGGATCATCTCGGCCCGGCGCGCAACCAGACATGAGCGGCAAACGTACGCCCAAAGCCGTGGTGGCTGACCTGAGGCCGATGAGCGACGAGGAGATCGAGGCGGCGGCGCTGTCGGATCCCGATAATCCCCCCCTGACGGCGGACGATTTCAAGCGGATGAAGCGCGTGCCGCGGGTCAAGATCATTCGTCGTGCGCTCGGCCTGAGCCAGGAAGAATTCGCAGCACGCTATCGCATCCCGATCGGCACGTTGCGCGATTGGGAGCAGGGGCGCTCCGCACCCGATCAGGCGGCGCGCGCCTATCTGAGTGTGATCGCCAAGGAGCCGGACATGGTGAGGCGAGCGCTCGCCTCCAGAAAAGCCGGCGTGGCGGCGTAGAGGGAGACGCTCAATGCTGACGCTCTATTACTGTCCCGGCACCAGCTCGATGGCGCCGCACATCGCGCTGCACGAAGTCGGTGCGCCGTTCGAGACGAAGACGATCTCGCTGCGCAACAAGACCAACCGCACGCCCGAGTACCTGGCGATCAACCCCGAGGGCAAGGTACCGACCCTGCTCATCGATGACAGGCCGCTGACCGAGGTCGCGGGGATCCTGTTCTACCTCGCCAGGCGTTTTCCCGACGCGAACCTGCTGCCCCGGGACGACATCGAGGCCGAGGCGCAGGCGGTGTCGTGGATGTCCTTCATCGCCGCCACGGTGCATCCCGCGCGCCGCCAGGGCCTGGAGCATGCACGCGCCGTCTACGCGCTGGTCGATCAGCGCCTGGGCAAGCGGACATGGGCGCTGGGTGATCGCTTCTCGATCGCCGACATCCATCTCTTCCGTCTGTTCTGGCGCTTCCGCAATTCGCTCAATCCCGAGCCCGGCGAGTTCCCGTCGCTGGTCGCGCACTACGACCGCATGATGGCGCGGCCGGCGGTGAAGAAGACGATCGAGGTCGAGTCGGCGGTCGGCTACGAGCTGCCGCCGTGATGGCGCGCACGTGTCGACCGATCTTTCCGCTGCGCGCCGCGTTTACGCCGAGGACCTCGTGCGCCTCGGACCCATCACGCATACGCCCGAACTGACATCGGCCTTCGCGTCGGTCCCGCGCGAGCGGTTTCTCGGCCCCGGCCCGTGGCGCATCATCGTGCCGCGGCTGAGCGGCAACGAGGTCTTCACCTCGCCGGATGCCGATCCCGCGCACCTCTACCGCGACGTGCTGGTCACCATCGACGCCGCACGCGGCATCAACAACGGCCAGCCGAGCCTGTGGGCGCGGGCCTTTGACCGGCTCGTCCTCAGGCCGGGCGCGCGCGTGCTGCACGTCGCCGCCGGCACCGGCTACTACAGCGCGATCCTTGCCGAGACGGTCGGCCCGACGGGGCGCGTCGTCGCCGTCGAGTACGAGGCCGACCTCGCCGCGCGGGCGTGCGCCAATCTCGAGCCTTGGCCGCAGGTCGCGGTCGTGCACGGCGACGGCCGCGTCCACGATCCCGGCTTCGACGTCGACTGCATCGCGGTCTGCGCCGGCTCGACGCATCCCGCGAAGCTGTGGCTCGATCGCCTGGCCGATGGCGGCGTGCTGGTGATGCCGCTGACCGGCCGCTACGGCTGGGGCTTCTTGCTGCGCGTCGAGCGGCGCGGCGATGCATTCGTTGCCGCGTCGGTGGGCGGCGTCGGCATCTATCCCTGCGCCGGCGGTCGCGACGGGCAGGCGGAAGGCAGGCTGCAGACAGCGCTCGATGGGCTCACCGGCAGCACACCGCCGATCACGGCGCTGCATCGCGGCGAGCCGGCGTCCGGCGATAGCACACGTGTCTGGTACGCCGGTCCGGGATTCTGGTTGGAACGAGGGTAGACAGAATCGCACTGTCATTCCGAGCGCAGCGCGGAATCCAGGGGCTTCATCAGTTGCCGTGATTGAGGAACTCGGTATCTTCGACGCTGGTCGAGAGCAGTCATGGCGCGGACCCGCATGGGACTGGTGTCCAAGCTTGATTGAGATGCCGGCCGAAAGTCAGTTGGGGGTGCGTAGTGTGGAAAGCGGGAAGAAGCGTACCGCTGTACGCGGCAAGACTCCTGAACTGCCCGCATCCACACTGGCGCTCGCGGCAAGAATAAGCCCCCCGGCACGTCGTTTTCTTCGGCTGTTGAACGCATCGACCGCCGCGTTTCTGACGGGATTCGCGCTGAGCAGCAGCGCAGCCTTCGCCAACGGCGGCAACGGCTTTACCAATGTTCCCAATAACGGCATCGGCGGCCTCGGCGGCGTCGATGGCTCGCTCACCAGTGCGACAGGACAGAGCGGCCAGTACACGAGTGGCGGCAGCTCCACCACGACCGGCGCCGGCGGCGGCGGCGGCGTCGACCTCACCACCGGCAACGGTGCGCCGGGAGGAGCGAGAGGTACTTATGGCGCGCCGGGAGTCGTCGTTTTCGGCACGGCGGGAGCGACCGGCAGCGCAGGCCAGTTCGTCGTCGTGCCGACCACAATCTCCACGACGGTCAGCGGCGGCGGCGGGGCCGCCGGGCAGGCCAACGTCAACAATGTCAGCACGCAAGGCGGCGGCGGCGGCGGCGGCGTGGGTGTCAGCGCGACGGCAGACGTCACGATTTCCGCGACCGGCATCGTCACCGGCGGCGCCGGCTTCAACCAGCAAAATGCCGGTTCCGGCGGCGGCGGCGTCGGCGTGTTCTCCTCGGCCAATGTCACGGTCGATGCCGGCGGTCAGATCACGGGCGGCGCCGGCGGCGGTATTGCAGGCACGATCAACTCCGGTCGCGGCGGCGGCGCGGCGGCGATCCTTCTGACCGGCGGCGGCACCCTCCAGAACGCCGGGACCCTGACCGGCGGCAACGGGGGCGTGAGCGCCACCACTGCTCTCGGCAGCAGCGGTGGCGACGGCGGGGCCGGCGTCCAGCTGCTGACGGGCGGCACCGTCCTCAATCTTGCCGGCGGCACGATCACCGGCGGCGCCGGCGGCGCGGGACGCAATGCCCCTGCCTCCAACCCGCCCTACTCGCCCGGCAGCGGCGGCGCGGGCATCACGGGCGCCAACATCGCCGTCATCAATGCCGGCATCATCGCGGGCGGCGCCGGCGGCACGAGCACCGGCGGCTGGGTGCCGGTTGACGGTCAGGCCATCCAGTTCACCGGCGGGGTGAACTCGCTGGAGATCTGGTCGACCTCCAGCATCGTCGGCAGCGTCACGGCTTTCAGCACCGCCGACACCTTCAAGCTCGGCGGCAGCACCGATTCGAGCTTCGACGTGTCGCAGATCGGCCCTGCCGCCCAATACCGGGGCTTCGGATTCTTCGAGAAGACCGGCGCCAGCACCTGGACGCTGACCGGAACGACGACGGCGACGACGCCGTGGACGATCTCCGCCGGCGTGCTGTCGATCGCGCAGGATGCGAACCTCGGCGACGTTGCCGGCACGGTGACGTTCAACGGCGGCACGCTGCAAAACACGGCGTCGTTCACGTCGGCGCGCAGCATGACGCTCAACGCAGCGGGGGGCACGATCCAGACGCTGACGGACCTGACCCTGACAGGCGTCATCGGTGGGACCGGCGTCCTGACCAAAACCGGCAGTGCGACGCTGACGCTGACGGGCGACGAGACCTATTCCGGCGAGACGCGCATCGCGGCCGGCACGCTGGCGCTCGCCGGCGGCGGTGCGATCGGCATGTCGG
>CAYNOF010000921.1:0-14940 GCA_964398335.1 uncultured Rhizobiaceae bacterium | reverse complement strand
TCGGGCTCGTTCGCCAAGGCCATCGCGATCATCACGCGCTGGCGCTGGCCGCCGGAGAGCTGGTGCGGGAAGGCGTCGAGCCGGTTGGCGGCGTCGGGGATGCCGACCTGGTTCAGCAGCTCGAGCGTGCGCTTGCGCGCGGCCGGCTTGGTCAGGCCCTTGTGCAGCAGCAGGGTCTCGCTCACCTGCCGCTCGATCGTGTGCAGCGGGTTGAGCGAGGTCATCGGCTCCTGGAAGATCATGGCGATGCGATCGCCGCGCACCCGGCGCAGCTTCTCGCCCGAAGTGCCGATCATCTCCTCGCCGGCGAAGCGGATGCTGCCCGAGGGATGGCGCGCCGGCGGGTAGGGCAGCAGCTGCAGCACCGACAGCGCCGTCACCGACTTGCCCGAGCCCGATTCGCCCACCAGCGCCACGGTCTCGCCGCGCTCGATGCTGAAGGAGACATTGCGCACCGCGTGCACGGCGCCAGCGCCCTGGCCGAAATCGACCGACAGGTTGTCGATCACCAGCAACGGCTCGGCGGGTGGGGAGGGCGGCGGGGCGGACATCAGGAGGGCAGCTTACGCGGATCGAAGGCGTCGCGCACCGCCTCGCCGATGAAGACCAGCAGGGTCAGCGCCACGGCGATGACCGAGAAGCTGATGAAGGCCAGGCGCGGCGCGGTGAGATTGTTCTTGCCCTGCAGCACCAGCTCGCCCAGCGAGGGCGAGCCCGGCGGCAGGCCGAAGCCCAGGAAGTCCAGCGCCGTCAGCGTCGTCACCGAGCCGGCCAGCATGAACGGCAGGAAGGTCAGCGAGGAGACCATGGCGTTGGGCAGGATGTGGCGCGCCATCAGCCGGATGTTGCTGACACCCAGCGCGCGGGCGGCGCGCACATAGTCGAAATTGCGCCCGCGCAGGAACTCGGCGCGCACCAGGCCGACCAGGCCCATCCAGCCGAACAGCAGCATGATGCCCAAGAGGTTCCAGAAGCCGGGCTGGATGAAACTGGCGAGGATGATCAGCAGGTAGAGGATCGGCAGGCTCGACCAGATCTCGAGGAAGCGCTGGAACAGGAGATCGGTGAGGCCGCCGAAGAAGCCCTGCACCGCGCCGGCGGCGATGCCGATGATCGAGCCGAGGATGGTGAGCAGGAAGCCGAACAGCACCGAGATGCGAAAGCCGTAGATCAGGCGGGCCAGCAGGTCGCGTGCCTGGTCGTCGGTGCCCAGCGGATTCTGCCAGCTCGGCGGCGAGGGCGCCGGCGTGGCCAGGTTGGTCACCAGCGTGTCGTAGCTGAAGCGCACCGGCGGCCACAGGATCCAGCCCTTGGCCTCGATCAGCGGGCCCACCCCGTTGGCATCGTAGGTGGCGTTGACAGGCAGGTCGCCGCCGAAGGTCGCCTCGGGATAGTCGCGGAACACCGGCACGTAGAAGCCGCCGTCGTAGCGCACCAGGATCGGCCGGTCGTTGGCGATGAACTCGGCCAACAGGCTGACGAAGAAGATCACGGCGAAGACGACCAGCGACCAGTAGCCGCGCTTGTTGGCGCGGAAATTCGTCAGCCGCCGGCGCGACAGGGGTGTCAGGCGCATGCGGTCAGGCCCGGCGCGCTTCGAAGTCGATGCGCGGATCGACCACGACGTACATCAGATCGCTGAGCAGGTTGATCAGCAGGCCGAGCAGGCCGAAGATCCACAGCGTGCCGAACATCACCGGGTAGTCGCGGTTGAGCGCGGCGTTGAAGCCGAGATAGCCCAGCCCGTCGAGCGAGAACAGCACCTCGATCAGGAGCGCGTCTGTGAACTGGATGCCGAGGAAGGCGCCGGGGAAGCCGGCGATGATGATCAGCATGGCGTTGCGGAAGACGTGGCCGTAGAGCACGCCGCGCTCGCTCAGGCCCTTGGCGCGCGCGGTCTGCACGTACTGGTTCCGGATCTCGGCGATGAAGGAGTTCTTGGTCAGGAAGGTCAGCGTCGCGAATCCGCCGATCACCATCGCCGTGACCGGCAGCGCCACGTGCCAGAAATAGTCGACGATCCTGGCCGGCCAGGAGAGCTCGGCCCAGTTGTCGGAGGTCAGGCCGCGCAGCGGGAAGATCTGCCAGAAGCTGCCGCCGGCGAAGAGCACGATCAGCAGCAGGGCGAACAGGAAGGCGGGAATCGCGTAGCCGACGATGACGACGCCCGAGGTGAGCACGTCGAAGCGCGTGCCGTCGCGCACCGCCTTGGCGATGCCCAGCGGGATCGAGATCATGTAGACCAGCAAGGTCGTCCACAGGCCGAGCGAGATCGACACCGGCAGCTTGGAGATCACCAGGTCGGTGACCCTGGTGTTGCTCTGGAAGCTCTCGCCGAGATCGAAGACGACGTAGTCGCCCAGCATGCGCACGAAGCGCTCGAGGATCGGCTTGTCGAAGCCGTACTGCTTCTTGATGCGCTCCAGCAGCTCCGGCGGGATGCCGCGCGCGCCGCGCGAGCCGCCGGGATCGGTGCTGCTTTTGGACGTGTCGCGCTCGCCGCCGCTGCCGGTGAAGCGCGTCGTGGCGTCGACGTCGCGGCCCTGGATCTTGGCGATCGCCTGGTCGACCGGCCCGCCCGGCGCCGCCTGGATGATGAAGAAGTTGATGGTCATGATGCCGAGCAGGGTCGGCACCATCAGCATCAGGCGGCGCAGGATATAGGCGGTCATGGCTTCACCTGCAGCGCCTTGTCCTTGGCGGCGTCGAACCACCAGGTGTCGTACCCGTTGGGAACGTATTTCGCCACCGTCTGCGGCCGGCCGAACCGGTTCCAGTAGGCCACCCAGATGGTCTTCGTGTAGTACTGCGGCACGATGAAGTAGTTCCACAGCAGGACACGATCGAGCGCCCGCGAGCAGGCGACCAGGCTCGGCCGGTCCGGCGCGGCGATCAGCTGCTCGATCAGCGCGTCGACCGCGGGATCCTTGATGCCGATCGTGTTGCGGCTGCCCTGCGTGTCGGCCGCCTTCGAGCCCCAGTACTCGCGCTGCTCGTTGCCCGGCGACAGCGAGTTGGCCCACAGGTCGATCGTCGCCTCGTAGTCGAACGCTTCCATCCGCTTCTGGTACTGCACGGGATCGACCGTGCGCAGCCGCACCTCGACGCCGATGCGCTCGCACCATTGCTTGAACGGCAGGCCGAAGCGTTCCATGCGCGGCTCGCCCAGCAGCAGCTCGAACGACAGCGGCCGGTCGCTCTTGACGTTGGTCATCCTGCCGTTGCGGATTTCCCAGCCGGCCTCCTTCAACAGCGCGATGGCGCGACGCAGGCCCTCGCGGTTGTTGCCCGACCCGTCGGTCGCCGGCAGCCTGAAGGGCTGGGTGAAGACCTCCGGCGGGATCTGGCCACGCAACGGCTCGAGGAACTTCAGCTCCTCCGGTGACGGCAGGCCGCGCGCGGCCAGCTCGGAATTGAAGAAGTAGCTGTCGACGCGGGTCAGCAGGCCGTAGGACAGCGTCTTGTTGAACCACTCGAAGTCGATCAGGTGAACGAAGGCCTCGCGCAGCCGGCGATTGCGGTAGGTCTCGCGCCTGAGATTGAAGATGATGCCCTGGATCGGCAGCGCGCTCTCGTGCGACAGCTCGAGCCTCTGCACCGCGCCGGATCTCACGGCCGGGAAGTCGTAGGCCAGCGCCCATTGCCGGGGCGTGTTCTCCTCGCGGTAGTCGATCGAGCCGGCCTTGAAGGCCTCGAAGGCCACCGTCTCGTCGCGGAAGTATTCGTAGCGCAGCACGTCGAAATTGTTGCGGCCGCGGTTGAGCCAGACATCGCGGCCCCAATAATCCTCGACCCGGCGCAGCACGATGAACCGGCCGGGTTCCAGCGATGCCACGCGATAGGGGCCGCTGCCCAGCGGGATTTCGAGCGAGGTGCGGTCGAACTCGCGGCTGGCCCACCAGTGCCTGGGCAGGACCGGCAGCTGGCCGATGATGTTGGCCAGCTCGCGGTTATTGGCGTCGCTGAAGACGAAGCGCACCCGCCGGTCATCGAGCTTCTCGGCCGACTTCACGTTCTGCCAGTAGACGCTGTAGGTCGGCGAGCCCTTCTCCTTGAGCGTGTCGAAGGAGAAGACGACGTCGTCGGCGGTGACCGGCCTGCCGTCGTGCCAGCGCGCCTGCGGCCGCAGGCTGAAGATCGCCCAGGCGCGATCTTCAGGCACCTCGATGGTCTCGGCCAGCAGGCAGTACCCGGTCGCCGGCTCATCCAGCGCCTGGACCGCCAGCGTCTCGTAGACCGTCGACAGCAGGTTGACCGAGGTTCCCTTGAGGATGAACGGATTGAGCGAATCGAAGGTGCCGTGCGAGGCGTCGCGCAGGGTGCCGCCCTTGGGTGCGTCGGGATTGGCGAACGCCAGATGCTTGGCATCGGCGGGATAGCCCGGCGTGCCGTGGATGGCGATGCCGTGGCCGATGGTCGTGGCCGGTTGCGCGCGCGCGATGGCGGGCGCGAGGGCGGCGCCCGCCAGCCCCAGCATCGCCGGCCGTCGGCCAATCCTGCGCTGGCTCATGCGGCTGATGGCGTCACGTCTTGCGCTCCGGCGCACGCTGCTGGAGCGTGCGTTCCTTCTCGGCGTCGATCCACCAGGTCGTCCAGCCGCGCGGCTGGTACTTCGCGAAGCGCGCCGGGTAGCCGAACTTGTCCCAGTGCGCCACCCACCAGGTCGTCGAGTAGTACTGCGGGATCATGTACTGGTTCCACAGCAGCACGCGATCGAGCGCGCGGGCGCGCGTGATCAGGCTCTGGCGGTCGGGCGCCGAGACGATCAGCTCGATGATCTTGTCGACCGCTGGATCCTTGATGCCGATGGTGTTGCGGCTGCCCTTGATATCGGCCGCCTTCGAGCCCCAAAAATCGCGCTGCTCGTTGCCCGGCGACAGCGAGTTGACGAACAGCTCCAGCGTGGCCTCGAAGTCGAAGGCCTCCATGCGCTTCTGGTACTGCACCGGATCGACCGTTCGCAGCCGCACCTCGATGCCGACCTTCTCGCCCCATTGCTTGAAGGGCAGCGCGAAGCGCTCCAGCCGGGGCTCGCCCAGCAGCAGCTCGAACGACAGCGGCTGGCCGCTCTTGGCGTTGGTCATCTTGCCGTTGCGGATTTCCCAGCCGGCTTCCTTCAAGAGCGCGATGGCGCGGCGCTGGCCTTCGCGGTTGTTGCCCGAGCCGTCGGTCACCGGCAGCTTGTATTCCCGGGTGAAGACCTCCGGCGGGATCTGGCTGCGCAGCGGCTCGAGGATCTCCAGTTCCTCCTTCGAGGGCAGGCCGGACGCGGCCAGCTCGGAGTTGAAGAAGTAGCTGTTGATGCGGTTCAGCAGGCCGTAGCTCAGCGTCTTGTTGAACCACTCGAAGTCGATCAGGTGGATGAACGCCTCGCGGAAGCGGCGGTCGCGGTATTCCTCCTTGCGCAGGTTGAAGATCACGCCCTGCATCGGCAGCGTGCTCGAATGATGCAGCGTGAGCATCTTCACCGCGCCGGATTTCACCGCCGGGAAATCGTAGGCGGTCGCCCACAGCCTGGAGGTGAACTCCTCGCGATAGTCGACCTGGCCGGCCTTGAACGCCTCGAACGCCACCTGCTCGTCGCGATAGTAGTCGTAGCGGATGGTATCGAAATTGTGCCGGCCGCGATTGAGCCACACGTCGCGGCCCCAGTAATCCTCGACGCGTTTGGCGACGATGAAACGGCCGGCCTCCAGCGAGTCGATCTTGTAGGGGCCGCTGCCCAGCGGCGGCTCAAGCGTGGTCTTGTCGAACTCGCGGGTCGCCCACCAGTGCTTGGGCAGGACGTTGAGCTGGCCGATGATGTTGGGCAGCTCGTGATTGTCGCCACCGGCGAAGGTGAACTTCACGCGCTTCTCGTCGAGCGCCTCGGCCTTGGTCACGTCCTGGTAGTAGACGGCGTATTGCGGCGCGCCCTTCTCCTTGAGGATGTCGAAGGAGAAGACGACGTCCTCGGCGGTCACCGGCTTGCCGTCGTGCCAGCGCGCCTCGGCCCGCAGCTTGAAGATCGCCCACGACCGGTCGAGCGGCACCTCGATGGTCTCCGCGAGCAGGCCGTAACCGGTCGAGGCCTCGTCGTAGTTCGACTCCAGCAGGGTCTCGTAGACCAGCCCGACGGCGCCGGCGGGCGTGCCCTTGAGGATGAAGGGGTTGAGCGAGTCGAAGGTGCCGCGGCCGGCCAGCTTGATCGTGCCGCCCTTGGGCGCGTCGGGATTGGCGTAGGCGAGGTTCCTGGCGTCGGCCGGCGTCTCGGGCTGGCCGTGGATGGCGATGCCGTGGGAGACGACGGTCTTGGCCTCGCCCTGCGCGAAGCTCCTGGATGGCAACATTGGCGGCAGGATGGCCGTCGACGCCAACCCCAGCATCACCGACCGTCGTTCGACGCCGCGCTTGATCATGAAGTTGGCCTCCGTCCGACCCGATGGCGAAGCTAGGACGTCCTTCGTGGCAAACCAAGGGCCACGGCGCTCACGAGGCGGTCAGCCGGCGAGCGTTTGCAGCGCCAGGGCGTGCAGCCGGGCATCGCCCGCGGCCACGATGGTGCCGTCGGAGCCGAGATCGAGCGGCTTGCCCGCCCAGTCGGTGCAGACGCCGCCGGCGCCTTCGATCACCGGACCCAGCGCGGCGTAGTCGTACGGCTTCAGCGAGGCTTCGACGACGAGATCGACATGACCGGCGGCGCACAGGCCGTAGGCGTAGCAATCGCCGCCCCAGCGCAGGTTCTTGACCTTCTGCGCCAGCTTCAGGTGCCGCGGCGCCAGCGAGTCCGAGAACATGCTGGGCGCGGTCGAATAGAGATAGGCGTGCTCGAGGCTGGCGCAGGCGCGGGTGGCGATCGGCTGGCCGTTGAGCGTGCTCCTGGCGCCGACATGGCCCAGCCAGCGCTCGTGCAGGATCGGCTGGTCGATGACGCCCAGCACGGGCCGGCCGCGGTGGCACAGCCCGATCAGCGTGCCGAAGATCGGCAGGCCGGTGATGAAGGCGCGCGTGCCGTCGACCGGATCGAGCACCCAGACCCATTCGGCATCGACCCGTACCGTGCCGTATTCCTCGCCCAGGATGCCGTGCTCCGGCACCTCGGCCTCGAGGATGGCGCGCATGCGCTCCTCGGCCTGGCGGTCGGCGATGGTGACGGGCGAGTCGTCGGCCTTGTCGTCGATCTCGACGCGCGTGCGGAAATGGCGCGCGATCACCGGCCCCGCCGCGTCGGCCAGCCGCTCGGCGAGCGCGACGTAAGAGGCGGGAACGGACGAGACCATAGGGTTTGGGAGTCGGTCCTACTTCAGCGAATTCAGGAACGCGATGACGTCGGCGCGCTCCTTGTCGTTGGGTAGGCCGGCGAAGGCCATCTTGGTGCCCTTGATGAAGGCCGCCGGCTTGTACAGGAACTCGTTGAGCCCGTCGTTGTCCCACTGGCCGCCCTTGGCCTGCATGCCGGCCGAATAGGCGAAGCCCTCGAGATGGGCGCGCTTGTTGCCGACGATGCCGAACAGGTTGGGGCCGACCTTGTTGGGGCCGCCCTTTTCGGGCGTGTGGCAGGTCGAGCATTTCTTGCCGAAGGCCACCTGGCCGGCGGCGGCATCGCCGCCCGGCGCCAGCGGCGGCACCGCGGCAGGCGCGGCGCCCGGCTTGGTCTCGACCGCGGCTTCCTGCACGGCGATGTGCGGATGCTCGGGAAAATGCGGATGGACCAGCGCGCCGGCGACCTTGCCGATGACCATGGCGCCCAGGCCAGCGGCGAGAACCGCACCGGCGATCTTGTTGAACTCAAGCGACATCGCGCGTGCCCAATCCGTGCTCTTCAGTGGCAGTTGGTTGCCCCGGGTCTGGCATCTACCACACCCCCGATGACGGCTGTAGTATCGAATTGCTGACGCCGCGCCCGACGCGGCCTAAGGTCGCAACGCCCTCATTTCGCTGAGCAAATGACCAATCCCATCGTCGTGGTGCCGGCGCGCCTGGGGTCGGGACGCCTGCCCGACAAGCCCCTGTTGGACGTCGCCGGCGCGCCGTTGATCGTCCAGGTCTGGCGCCGTGCGGTCGAGGCCGGCATCGGCCCGGTCGTGGTCGCGGCCGCCGATGCCGAGATCATCGCCGCCATCGAGGAAGCCGGCGGCCTCGCCGTGCCGACCCACCCCGGCCTGCCCACGGGCTCCGACCGTGTCGCGGCGGCGCTCGCCGCCATCGACCCGGGCCGGCACCACGATGTGGCGGTGAACC
Organism: uncultured Rhizobiaceae bacterium; assembly: GCA_964398335.1. Lineage (GTDB taxonomy): Bacteria > Pseudomonadota > Alphaproteobacteria > Reyranellales > Reyranellaceae > JAFAZJ01. Next base: position 6,720 of record CAYNOF010000921.1, on the reverse strand, counting down.
TGCAGGGCGATCTGCCGACGATCGCGCCGGCCAGTATCGCCGCCGCACTGGAGCCGCTGGCCGATCCGGCGGTCGACATGGCGACGCTTGCCGGCCCGCTTGCACCCGAGGCGCTCGACGATCCGCATATCGTCAAGGTGATGATCGGCCCGCGCGGTCAGGCGCTCGATTTCCGCCGGCCGCGTCCGGCCGGGCCGGCGCATCGGCACATCGGCATCTATGCCTTCCGGCGCGCCGCGCTGGAGCGTTACGCCGCGCTGCCGCGCAGTCCCCGCGAGCTCGATGAAAGCCTCGAGCAGCTCAGGGCGATGGAGCACGGCATGCGCATCGGCGTGCGCATCGTCGAGGACACCGCGCCGGCGGTCGATACGGCGCAGGGCCTGGAGGCCGCCCGCCGCGCGCTGCTCAGCCGGCGTATTTCCGGCAGTCCTTGAGGGCGGGCATGTCGCCCTCGACGCGCAGCGTGACGACGATGCTCTTCGTGCGGTCCTTGCCGCCGCACTGATCCCAGATGATCTCCATCGATTCCTTGGAGTAGGTCAGCTTGCCGGCTTCGAGGAAGCCCGGCCCGATGCAGCCCTCGAAGTTCGAGGGCACCGATCCCCGGTGGATCAGGATGTTGCGCAGCTGCGGGTTGGCCTCCGCCGTCTTGCCCAGCCACGGGTTGACGACGAGGCCGTGCGTGCCGCCGGTCTGCGCCTCGTCGTACATCGACGACATGGCGTAGTCGCCGGGCCTCATGTGGACATAGCCGTCCATGCGCTCCAGCGTGTCGAAGGCGTAGCCGCCGACCCACAGCGTGCCGACCAGGCCGTGCGCGGTCTTGGCGGTCTTGATCTCCTTGCCGGTCGTCGGGTCCTTGGAGACGTCGGTGTAGACGTTCTCGACGTACTCATCGCCCCGTTCGTAGCGGATCACAGTCGCTGCCATCGCTCCCTCCCTCGCAGAAGATGTTGCGGATGGTGCGCCCGGGCGTCATCTGGCGCTGTTCCCTGCGCGACAGGCCTGCTAATCAGCCTCGCCGACTTGTCTCAACCGGATTTTCATCATGGCCGCGCGCCGCAAGACCACCGCCCGTACCGACGCCCCGACCAATATTATCGCGTTCCAGGGCGAGTTCGGCGCCAATTCCGACATGGCTTGCCGCGCGGCGTTTCCCTACATGACCACGCTGCCCTGCCACACCTTCGAGGACGCGGTGCAGGCGGTGCATGCGCACAAGGCCGATCTGGCGATGATCCCGATCGAGAACTCGATCGCCGGCCGCGTCGCCGACCTGCACAGCCTGCTGCCCAATGCCGGGCTGTGGATCGTCGGCGAGCATTTCCAGCGCGTCGAGCACTGCCTGGTGGCGGTCAAGGGCGCGACCATGAAGACGGTGAAGGTCGCGCGCAGCCACGTGCAGGCGCTGGCGCAGTGCCGCGGCTTCCTCAGGCGCCAGCGCATCGCCGCGGAGGTCCACGCCGACACGGCCGGCGCGGCCAAGGACATCGCCAAGCTCGGCGATCCGAAGATCGCCGCCATCGCCTCGTCGCTGGCGGCGAAGATCTACGGCCTGCAGGTGCTCAAGCGCAACATCGAGGACGCCGACCACAACACCACGCGCATGCTGGTGTTCTCGCGCGACGCCAACGACACCGACTATCGCGTCGGCGGTCCGTACCTCACCGCTTTTGTCTTCCAGGTGAAGAGCCGGCCTGCGGCGCTCTACAAGGCGCTGGGCGGCTTCGCCACCAACGGTGTCAATATCACCAAGCTCGAGAGCTATCTCTCCGGCGCGGCCTTCGAGCAGGCGCAGTTCTACGCCGAGATCGAGGGCCACAAGGACCATCCCTCGGTGCAGCTGGCCCTCGAGGAGCTGGGCTTCTTTGCCGAGATGCGCTTGCTGGGCACGTTTCCTGCACACCCCTTCCGCCGCAAGGGGTGGGAAGCCCCGACACGCACGGGGACGTGAAGGAAATTCGTGTGGCCGCCGCCATTGCGCAGTGCGGCAGCCTATTTCATTCGCGCCAATCCTCCCCCATATAGGCGCAAACGCGCCAGGTCCATGGCGCATGTCTTCCGGGGGCTTCGCTTGCATCTGATCCTTCGCTCGGCGCTGATTGTGCCGATTGTCTCGGCACTGATCACTGCGGCGGCAGCCCAGCAGCCGCCGATGGCGCCGCCTGTCACCGTGGCGAAACCAATCGTCAAGGACATCGTCGAATGGGACGAGTTCACCGGCCGCTTCGACGCCGTCGGTGCGGTCGAGGTGCGCGCCCGGGTCGGCGGCTATCTCGAATCGGTGCACTTCAAGGACGGCGCGCTGGTCAAGGAAGGCGATGTGCTGTTCATCATCGACCGTCGTACCTACAAGGCCGCGCTCGACCAGGCCGAGGCGACCCTGGTGGCCACCCAGACGCGCTTCGATCTCAGCAAGCTGGAGCTGGAGCGCGCCGAGCGCCTGGTGAAGAGCGGCGCCGGCACCGAGCAGGCGCTCGACCAGCGCCGCCAGCAATTCCTCGCCGCCCAGGCCGATCTCGCCGGCGCCAAGGCCGCGGTCGAGCAGGCGCGGCTGAACTACGAGTACTCCGAGATCCGTGCGCCGATCAGCGGGCGCATCTCGCGCAAGCTGGTGAGCGAAGGCAACCTGGTGAACGCCAACACCACGATGCTCACCACCTGCGTGTCGGTCTATCCGATCGTTTTCTACTTCGACGTCGATGAACGGTCCTCCCTCGCCTATTCGCGCATGGCGCGCGCCGGCTCGACCGCCGACAGCGTCGGCGCCCAGGTCTTCCTCGCCACCAGCGACGAGAAGGAGCTGAAGCGCAAGGGCACTATCGACTTCCTCGACAATCGCCTCGATACCGCCAGCGGCACGATGCGGCTGCGCGCCAAGGTGCCCAATCCCGACGGCTTCCTGACGCCCGGCATGTTCGGGCGCATCGCCATCCAGGGCTCGCCCTCCTACAAGGGCATCCTGCTGCCCGACGAGGCGATCGCCAGCGACCAGACGCGGCGCATCGTCTACGCCGTCGACAAGGACGGCAACGCGACGCCCAAGGTGGTGCGGCCCGGCCCGCGCATCGACGGCTATCGCGTGATCCGCGAGGGCCTGACGGGCGACGAGATGATCGTGGTCGACGGGCTGATGCGCGTGCGTCCGGGGGTGAAGGTCACGCCCAAGCCGACGACGCTGCCGCCGACACGCAACGCGCCGTAAGCGGGTATCGCCATGCGTTTCGCCCGTTTCTTCGTCGACCGGCCGATCTTCGCGACGGTGCTGTCGGTCGTCATCACGCTGCTCGGCGGCATCGCCTACCTCAACCTGCCGGTGGCGCAGTATCCCGAGATCGCGCCGCCGACCATCGTCGTGCGCGCGACCTATCCCGGCGCCGACGCCGAGACCGTCGCCGCCACGGTGGCCGCGCCGCTCGAGGAGCAGATCAACGGCGTCGAGGGCATGCTCTACATGTCCTCGTATTCCAGCGCCGACGGCGCCTTGTCGCTGACCATCACCTTCAAGCTCGGCACCGACCTGAACGCCGCGCAGGTGCTGGTGCAGAACCGCGTCAGCACGGCGATCCCGCGCCTGCCGACGCCGGTGACCCAGCTCGGCGTGACGACCAACAAATCGTCGCCCGACTTCATGATGGTGGTGCATCTGCTGTCGCCCGACGACAGCTACGACCAGCTCTACGTCTCGAACTACGCGCGCAACCGCATCCGCGACCAGCTGCTGCGGCTCGACGGCGTCGGCGACATCATCATCTTCGGCGAGCGCCTCTACAGCCTGCGCATCTGGCTGGATCCGGACAAGCTGGCGGCCTACGGGCTGACGCCCAGCGACGTGGTCGCCGCGGTGCGCGAGCAGAACGTGCAGGTCTCCGGCGGTTCGCTGGGCGCGCAGCCGGCGCCCAAGGATGCCGCCTTCCAGCTCACGGTCACGACGCAGGGCCGCTTCCAGGACCCCGCCGAGTTCCGCCGCATCATCGTGCGCTCGACGCGCGAGGGCCGCATCGTGCGCCTGCAGGACGTCGCCCGCATCGAGCTCGGCGCGCAGGACTACGCCACCGGCTCGTACCTCAACGGCAAGCCCGCCGTGGGCATCGCCGTGTTCCAGCGTCCCAACACCAACGCGCTCGACGGCGCGCACGCCGTCATCTCGCAGATGGAGCGGCTGAAGCAGGACTTCCCCAAGGGCATCGAATATCGCATCGTCTACAACCCGACCGACTACATCCAGGCCTCGGTCGACGCGGTCTATCGCACGCTGGTCGAGGCGATGATCCTGGTGATGCTGGTCGTCGTCGTCTTCCTGCAGTCCTGGCGCACCGCGGTCATCCCCATCATCGCCATTCCGGTGTCGCTGATCGGCACCTGCGCGGTGATGGCGGCGCTGGGGTATTCGCTCAACAACCTGACCCTGTTCGGCCTGGTGCTGGCGATCGGCATCGTCGTCGACGACGCCATCGTCGTGGTCGAGAACATCGAGCGCAACATCGCCAACGGCCTGTCGCCGCGCGACGCGGCGCATCGCACCATGGACGAGGTCGGCACGGCGGTGGTCGCCATCGCGCTGGTGCTGACGGCGGTATTCGTGCCGACGGCGTTCATTCCCGGCATCACCGGCCAGTTCTACCGCCAGTTCGCGCTGACCATCGCCGTGTCGACGGTGATCTCGGCCTTCGTCTCGCTGACCTTGTCGCCGGCGCTGGCGGCGCTGCTGCTGAAGCCGCACGAGCCGCATCATCGCATCCGCAACCCGGTCACGCGCGCGCTGCGCTGGGCCGCCGACCGCTTCAACGGCGGCTTCGACCGCATGGCGCACGGCTATTCGAGCGCCGTGGGCTTCGTCGCGCGGCGCAAGGTGATCTCGCTGGCGGTCTACGGCGCGCTGCTCGGCCTCACCTGGTGGGTGTCGGGCAAGGTGCCGACCGGCTTCATCCCGCCGCAGGACCAGGGCTACATCATCGTCGTGATCCAGCTGCCCGACGGCGCCTCGCTGTCGCGCACCGAGACGGCGACCATGAAAGTCGCCGACATCGTGCGCAAGATCCCCGGTGTCGCCAACACCGTGGAGATCAGCGGGCTCAACGGCGCCACCTTCTCCAGCGCGTCGAACAGCGGCGTGATCTTCGCCACGCTCAAGCCCTTCGCCGATCGCAACGGGCCGGCGCTGTCGTCGGGCGCCATCATCGGCCAGGTGATGCAGGGCGTCGGCGGCATCCAGGAGGCGTTCATCATCGCCGTGCCGCCGCCGCCGGTCCGCGGCCTGGGCAACCAGGGCGGCTTCAAGATCCAGCTGCAGGACCGCGACGGCGCCGATATCCGCCGCGTGCTGGCCTCGGCCTACGCGATGATGGGCGCGGCCCAGCAGGCGCCCGGCCTGGCGGGCGTGTTCACCACCTTCACCGCCAACACGCCGCAGGTCTATCTCGAGATCGACCGCACCAAGGCGCAGATGCTCAACGTGCCGATCGGCGCGATCTTCGAGGCGCTGCAGAACAACCTCGGCTCGGCCTACGTCAACGACTTCAACGCCTTCGGCCGCGTCTACCAGGTGCGGCTGTCGGCCGACGCGCGCTTCCGCGTCGAGCGCGACAGCATCGCGCGCCTGCGCGTGCGCTCCGCCGACGGCGCGCTGGTGCCGCTGGGCACGCTGGTCGAGATCAAGGACGTCGCCGGCCCGTCGCTGGTGCAGCGCTACAACATGTACACATCGGTGCCGCTGCAGGGCAACGCCGCGCCGGGCGTCGCCACGGGCACGGCGCTCGGCACCATGGAAAGCCTGGCCAAGCAGGTGCTGCCGCCGGGCATCGGCTACGAATGGACCGAGCTCGCCTACCAGGAGCGTACGACCGGCAACACCGCGGTGTTCATCTTCGGCCTGTCGGTGGTCTTCGTCTTCCTCGTGCTGGCGGCGCAGTACGAGAGCTGGGCGCTGCCGCTGGCGATCGTGCTGATCGTGCCGATGAGCGTGATGTCGGCGCTGCTGGGCGTCATGGCGCGCGGCATGGACAACAACGTGCTGACCCAGATCGGCCTCGTCGTGCTGATCGGCCTGGCGGCCAAGAACGCCATCCTGATCGTCGAGTTCGCGCGCCAGGCGGAAGAGAATGATGGCATGGACCCGGTCGCGGCCGTGATCCAGGCCTGCCGCCTGCGCCTGCGGCCGATCCTGATGACCGCCTTCGCCTTCATCCTCGGCGTCGTGCCGCTGGCCTTCGCCACCGGCGCGGGCGCGGAGATGCGCCAGGCCCTGGGCACCGCCGTGATGTTCGGCATGATCGGCGTGACCTTCTTCGGCCTGTTCTTCACGCCGGTGTTCTACGTCGCGCTGCGCTGGGTGGTGGTGAAGTTCCGGCGCAAGCCGAAGCCGCCGGCCGTCGAGTCCCTGCCGCCGGCTTGAACCGACTTCCCCCGCTGGCGGGGGACGCGAGGTGTCACTCCGCCGCCTTGGCCACCGGCTGGGGCTTGAAGGGCAGGATGCTGGCGGCGCGGTGATAGGGGACCGGCAGCGGCGGCGTCTCGACGCCCAGCGCCCGGGCCGCGTTCCAGCCCCAGCGCGGATCGACCAGGAACGAGCGCGCATGCGCGGTGCAGTCGGCGGCGCCCGAGGCGACGATCTGCTCGGCCTGCTCGGGCTCGGTGATCACGCCTACAGCCCAGGTGGCGATGCCGGCTTCCTTGCGGATGCGCGCCGAGAACGGCACGTGATAGCCTGGCACCACGGTG
>CAYNOF010000920.1:0-1029 GCA_964398335.1 uncultured Rhizobiaceae bacterium | reverse complement strand
AGCTTTGCGCTGCGCCGCCAGCTGATCATCCCGACCACGGTGACCATGGAACGGCACGGCGACGTCGCGCTGATCAAGCTCACCGGCTTCAACAGCGGCACGACGGAGACGTTGCGCAACGCGCTGCAGAAGCTCAAGGCCGAGCCATCCGGCGCGCTGGGCGGCATCATCCTCGACATGCGCGGCAATCCCGGCGGCCTGCTCGACCAGGCGATCTCGGTGTCCGAATTGCTGCTCGACAACGGCCTGCTGCTGACCACCGACGGCCGCCATCCCGACAGCCGCCAGACCTTCCGCTCGGGCAACGGCGCGCTGCTCGAGGGCGTGCCGATAGTGGTGATCATGAACGGCCGCTCGGCCTCGGCGGCCGAGATCGTCGGCGCGGCGCTGCAGGATCGCGGCCGTGCGATCCTCGTCGGCAGCGCCTCCTACGGCAAGGGCACGGTGCAGACCGTGGTGCGCCTGCCCAACGAGGGCGAACTCACCCTGACCTGGTCGCGCATGCACGCGCCCTCGGGCTACGCCTGGCACGAGCTGGGCATCCTGCCCACCGTCTGCACCGCGCGTTTTGCCGGGCCGGACACCCTTCCGGGCGAGCTCGACGCGCGCGCCCAGGCGGTGCGTTCGACCATGGCCGAGTGGCACGCGACGCGGAAGCTGCCGCCGGAGCGCGTCAGCCGGCTGCGTGCCACCTGCCCACCCGTCGACGACATGCCGGCCAAGGATGTCGAACTCGCCGAGCGCCTGCTGCACGACCGGCAGCTTTACGCCCGCGCCCTGAACTACGCCGCCGGCGCCATCGCCGAGCGGCGCTGACCTCCCTGGCCGCCGTCCTCCGGGAGGCGGCAAGACGCAGGACTGGCGACTCATCGCCCGGGGAATCCGCCCGGCTTCATCGCCTTCAGCGCCTCGGCCGAGGTCGGGCCGATCTGGATGTGCTCGCCGGGCCTGCGCTTGATCCACGTGCCCTGCGGCAAGGCCGCCTCCGGCTCGGTCACCGGCATGCCGGGCTCCACCACGGGCCCGGAC
>CAYNOF010000919.1:0-2310 GCA_964398335.1 uncultured Rhizobiaceae bacterium | reverse complement strand
CGTCGGGAACCGGCAGGCCGGCCTGCGCCGCCTGCCGGAAGACCGAGCGGGTGCGGGCATGGGCGTACTGCACGTACCAGACGGGGTTGTCGCGCGACTGCTCGGTGGCCTTCACCAGGTCGAAGTCGAACGCCGCGTCGTTGCGCCGAGTCAGCATGGTGAAGCGCACGACGTCGGGACCGACCTCGTCGAGCAGGTCACGCAGGGTGACGAAGGTGCCGGCCCGCTTGGACATGCGCACCAGCTCGCCGTTCTTCAGCACGCGCACGAGCTGGCAGAGCTTGACGTCGAGCGCGCCCTTGCCCCCGGTGATCGCCTTCACCGCCGCCTGCATGCGCTTGACGTAGCCGCCATGGTCGGCGCCCCAGACGTCGATCATGTCGGCGAAGCCGCGGCGGAACTTGTCGTGGTGATTGGCGATGTCGTTGGCGAAGTAGGTCCACGAGCCATCCGACTTCTTCAGCGGCCGGTCGACGTCGTCGCCGAACTGCGTGGCGCGGAACAGCGTCTGCTCGCGCTCCTCCCAGTCGTCGGGCTTCTGGCCCTTCGGCGGATCGAGCCTGCCCTGGTAGATCAGCCCCTGCTTCACCAGCGACTCGAATGCGGCGTCGACCGCGCCGCTGTCGACCAGCGCGCGCTCCGAGGTGAAGACGTCCATATGCACGCCGAGCGTGTCGAGGTCGGCGCGGATGTCGGCCATCATCTCGTCGATGGCGAACTGACGCATCGGCGCCAGCCACTCGCTCTCAGGCCGGTTGGTCCATTTGGTGCCGTCGCGTTCAGCGAGCCTGGCACCGACGTCCTTGAGGTACTCGCCGGGATAGAGGCCCTCGGGAATCTCGCCGATCTGCTGGCCCAGCGCCTCGCGATAGCGCAGGAAGGTCGAGCGGCCCAGGGTGTCGACCTGCGCACCGGCGTCGTTGATGTAGTACTCCTTGGTAACGGCATAGCCCGCCTTGCGCAGCAGATTGGCCAGCGCATCACCCACCACCGCGCCGCGCGCATGCGCGACGTGCAGCGGGCCGGTGGGATTGGCCGAGACGTACTCGACGTTGACCTTCTCGCCCTTGCCGAGATCCGAGTCGCCGTAGGCTGCGCCCGCCTTCAAGAGCTCGCCCAGACGCGCGCGCCAGAAATCGTCGGCCAGCCGGATGTTGATGAAGCCCGGGCCGGCCACCGACACCTCGGTGACGCCTGATATCGCGCGCAGCCGGCCGGCCAGCACATCGGCGATGTCGCGCGGCTTCTTGCGCGCGCCCTTGGACAGCACCATCGCCGCATTGGTGGCGACGTCGCCATGCGCGGCGTCGCGCGGCGGCTCGGCGGTGACGGCGGAGACGTCGAGGCCGGACGGCAGCTCGCCGGCGGCCTCCATGGCGCGGAGCGCGCCGACGATCTCGTCGGCGATATGACGGAACAGGTTCATGGACTCGAGGAAGAGACGGTTGCAACGAGGGACAGGTCGGCCGTGATAACACGCTCAGGTGTACGGGTCGAACAGCCGTCGGTGCTCTTCCATCGCGTAATTGTCGGTCATGCCGGCGATATAGTCGGCAACGACGCGGGCGCGGCCGCGCTGGTCGTGTTCCAGCGCCCGGCTGCGCCATTCGTCCGGCAGGCAGCGGGGATCGGCGAAGAGCAGGCCGAAGAGGTCGGTGACGACCCGGCTGGCCTTGGACTTCATGCGATGCACGCGCCAGTGGAAGTACATGCGCGCATAGAGGAATTTCCGGATGGCGGCATTGGCCCCGGCCATCGACGGCGAGAACGCCACGATCGGCCGGCCGAGATGGCGGATGTCGGCGACGTCACGCGGCTTGGCTTCGGCCAGCCGCCGGCGGGTCTCGGCGACCACGTCCTCGACCATCGCATTGATCATCCGGCGGATCGCCTCGTGGGTCAGGCGCGCCTCGTCGATCGCCGGGTAACGCTTGCGCACCGCCGTGAACATCTCGCCGACCAGAGGCAGCGACAGCAAATCGTCGATCGGAAACAGCCCGGCGCGCAGGCCATCGTCGATGTCGTGGTTGTTGTAGGCGATGTCGTCGCTCAGCGAGGCGACCTGCGCCTCGGGCCCGGCGTAGGTGCCGAGGTCGAGGTCCCAGTCGCCGCTGAACTCGACGATCGCCGCCGGCAGGTCGGCCAGGGTCTTGCCGCCGGCCAGCAGCAGCGGGCCGTTGTGCTTGACCGCGCCCTCGAGCGTCTCCCAGGTCAGGTTCAGCCCGTCGAACGAGGGATAGGGATGCTCGAGCTTGGTCAGCAGCCGCAGCGTCTGCGCGTTGTGATCGAAGCCCGCCCAGTCGCGCATCG
>CAYNOF010000918.1:0-9143 GCA_964398335.1 uncultured Rhizobiaceae bacterium | reverse complement strand
CTTGAGGTTGTCGATGTGCACGATGCCGGTGCACACGGCATTGAGCAGCTCGCGATCGTGGCTGACCAGGATCAGCGTGCGCGGGTAGGTGCGCAGGTAGTCGGCGAGCCACAGCTTGGCCTCGATGTCGAGGTGGTTGCTGGGCTCGTCGAGCAGCAGCAGGTCGGGCTCGGCGAACAGCGCGCAGGCCAGGCCCACGCGCATGCGCCAGCCGCCGGAGAATTCCTCCAACGGCCGGTTCTGCGCGGCGTGGTCGAAGCCCAGGCCGTTGAGGATGGTCGCGGCCTTCGACGGCGCGGCATGCGCGCCGATGTCGATCAGCCGCTCGTGGATCTCGGCGATGCGATGGGCATCGGTGCTGTGCTCGACCTCGGCCAGCAGGGCGGCGCGCTCCTTGTCGGCCGCCAGCACCTCGTCGATCACCAGGGTCGGACCGCCCGGCGCTTCCTGCGCCACCTCGCCGACCCGGGCGCTCTGCGGCACCGAGATCGAGCCGCCATCAGGGGCGATGTCGCCGCGGATCAGGCGCAGCAGGGTCGACTTGCCGGTGCCGTTGCGTCCCACCAGGCCGACCCGGTGGCCGGCCGGAATCGCCGCCGTGGCGCGCTCGAAGAGCAGCCGGCCGGCGACGCGGTAGGTGAGGTCGTTGATATGCAGCATGGCGGGCGCGGCTCTAGCACAGGCAGTGCCACCGGCAAAGCCATGCGGCCGGTTGCCGCCGTCATCGGTTTGCGTCTATAAGCCGCCCACTTTTTCCGCAGGCGGAGCAATGACATGGCCCTTGAGCGCACGTTCTCGATCATCAAGCCGGACGCGACCCGTCGCAACCTCACGGGCAAGATCAATGCCCGCTTCGAGGATGCCGGCTTGCGGATCGTCGCGCAGCGGCGGATCCAGATGACCCAGGCTCAGGCCGAGACCTTCTACGGTGTGCACAAGGCGCGGCCGTTCTTCAAGGACCTGGTCTCGTTCATGACTTCGGGCCCTGTCGTGATCCAGGTGCTCGAGGGCGAGAACGCCATCGCCAAGAACCGCGACATCATGGGCGCCACCAACCCGGCCAACGCCGCCGCCGGCACCATCCGCAAGGACTTCGCCGAGTCGATCGAGGCGAATTCGGTGCACGGCTCGGATTCGCCGGAGAATGCCGCGATCGAGATCGCCTATTTCTTCGCCGGCCACGAGATCGTTCCCTGATCTCCGCGCGAGCCTGAAACGACAAAGCGGCCCGTGAGGGCCGCTTTTCTGTTTCCGGTTCCGTGCCGGGCTCAATCGCTGACCATGGCCCAGAAGATCAGCGCGATCAGGCCGAAGATCATGCCGCCGAAGCCGATCAGCGGCAGCTTGGCGATCAGACCAAAGGCCATCCCGACCACGACGACGATCAGCGCAGCGATGGTGAACGTCGTGAGCTTCATCACGCCCGCGTAGGTCTCGCGATGCGCGCGCATGTCGAACTCGCCGTCGGCCATTCGGTCCCCCCAATTGGAAGTCAGGTCCAGCCCTTTATAGCCAACGGGCAGGTCAGCGAAAAGCCCGTCAGGCGAGGCGGATCAGCACACTCAAGGCCAGCGACCAGGCCGCGGTCGGCTCGAAGGCGATGGGCTGCTCGACGCTTCGCACCACCACCGCCCAGCCGGCTTCCACCTGCATCGGCCGGCCGCCGCCTTCCACGGCGCTGAAGCCGCCGCGTGCGACGTAGAAGACCAGGCCTCCCGGCCCGGCGATCCGGCCGGCGCCGGGCCAGCGTGCCGCGCTGGCCGTGGCCCTGCCGCGCCGGGTCAGGGCATTGAATGCCTGCATCGGTGCCGCGACGTCGCAGCTCGTGGCGCTGTCGCCGGAGAAGACGAAGGGGTCGAACAGCCCCAATTCGTGGCGCGTGTCATCGATGGTCAACACCAGGCCCGAAGCCAGCGGTACGATCGTGCGGTCGAGGCCGGCAAGGTGCGAAAACGGGCCGGCGCGGCCGATGTCGGAGATGTCGATGCGCCACAGGCAATCGTCGAAAGACGCGCCCTCGGGCTCGGCGGCGAGCGCAGTAGTCGTGCCGCCGCCGTTGCGCCACGGCGTCCTGGGCAGCGCCGCGACCCTGATGCGGTTCACGTCTTGTCGCTCATGGGCGCCAGAGAAGGGCGGCGTCGGGCGGCACGCCTTGGATGACGACGCGCGGCGGCAGGCCCTCGCGCGGCTCCAGCCGGACGCGACCCTCGGCGAACCAGCGCAACACCAGCGGGTAGAGCTCGTGCTCGGTGGCGAGGATGCGCGCGGCCAGCGTGTCGGCGTCGTCGGTGGCCAGCACCGGCACGGCCGCCTGCGCGACTGTCGGGCCATCGTCGAGATCGCTGGTGACGATGTGCACGGTGCAGCCGCTGATCCGGGCGTTGGCGTCGATCGCCTGCTGCTGCACCCGAAGGCCCTTGAACGAGGGCAGCAGCGAGGGGTGGATGTTGAGGATGCGGTTGGGCCAGCGCGCCGGAAACCACGGGCTGAAGATGCGCATGAAGCCGGCGAGGCAGACGATATCGACTCCGGCCTGTTCCAGCTCGGCGCTGACGGCGCGGTCGAAGCTCTCGCGGTCGGGATAGTCGCGGTGCGCGATCACCGCCGTCGGCACGCCGGCCTCGCGCGCCAGCGCCAGGCCGCCGGCATCGGCGCGGTTGCTGATCACCAGGGCGATCTCGGCCGGGAAATCCTCGGTGCGGGTGGCGGCGATCAACGCCGCCATATTCGAGCCGCGTCCGGAGATCAGGATGCCGGCCTTCAGCTTCGCCATAGCGACTCCGCGCTGGCGACCACGCAATCCGCTTCGCCCTCATGCGCCTCGACGACACCGACTTCGATGCTCTCCTGCCCCGCCTCGCCGAACGCCGCACGCACCCGCGCGATATCCTCTGGCGCCACGATCACCACCATGCCGATGCCACAGTTGAACGTGTCCAGCATGTCCCGGGTCGGCACGTTGCCGATTTCGCGCAGCCAGCGGAACACCGGCGGCATGCGCCACCTGGTGGCGTCGAGCACGACGCGCAGACCATCGGGCAACACGCGCGGCACGTTGCCCGGCAGGCCGCCGCCGGTGATGTGGGCCAGCGCCTTCACCGCGCCGGTGGTGCGGATCGCCGACAGCGCGGCGCGCACGTAGATGCGCGTCGGCGTCAGCAGCGCGCGGGCGAGGCCGGCATCTGGCGCGAAGGGCGCCGGAGCGTCGAGCTCGAGCCCGCTGCGCTCGACGATCTTGCGCACCAGCGAATAGCCGTTGGACTGCGCGCCGACCGAGGGCAGGGCCAGCGCGACATCGCCGGGCTTGATGAAGGCGCGCGGCAGCAGATCGTCGCGCTCGGCGGCGCCGACGGCGAAGCCGGCGAGGTCGTAGTCGCCCTCGCCGTACATGCCCGGCATCTCCGCGGTCTCGCCGCCGACCAGCGCGCAGCCGGCCTGGCGGCAGCCCTCGGCGATGCCGGCAACGACTTCGCGCGCGGCGGTGACGTCGAGCCGGCCGGTGGCGTAGTAGTCGAGGAAGAACAGCGGCTCGGCGCCCTGCACGACGATGTCGTTGACGCACATCGCCACCAGGTCAAGGCCAACCGTGTCGTGGATGCCGCTTTCGATGGCGAGCTTGAGCTTGGTGCCGACGCCGTCGGTGCCCGACACCAGGATCGGGTCCTTGAAGCCGGCGGCCTTGAGGTCGAACAGCGCGCCGAAGCCGCCCAGCCCGCCCATGGTGCCGCGCCGGTCGGTGGATTTCGCCAGCGGCTTGATGTGGTCGACCAGCGCGTCGCCGGCGTCGATATCCACACCGGCAGCCTTGTAGGTGAGCGGAGGAGCGTTGTGGTCGCGGGAAGGCGGGTTCAAGCGGCGCCCGATCATGCTAGAAATCGGGCGCGAAAATACCCCATCGTCGAGGCATTGCAATGGCGCCGCTCCTGACCCTCCGCCGCATGCCGCGACGGATCATCGCGCTGGGACTGGCCCTGCTGCTGGCCGCGCCGGCGGCGCTGGCGCAACGCGGCGATCCGATCTTCACCGTCGGCGGCGTGCTGATCGAGGCCACCGCGCCGGACCCCAACCAGGCGCGCGACAAGGCGCTGGCCGAGGGCGAGAAAAAGGCCTTCGAGCTGCTGATGCGCCGTCTCGTCGCCGAGGCCGATCTGGAACGGCTGCCGCAGCTCGACCCGGCGCTGCTCGAGCCCATGGTGAGCGGCTTCGAGTTCGAGAACGAGCGGCCCTCGGCCAACCGCTACGTCGCCACCTTGCGCGTCGCCTTCGTACCCGACCAGATCAAGGGCTACCTGCGCGGCGCGGGCATCGCCTTCGTCGATCGCATGGCGACGCCGATGCTGGTGGTGCCGCTGGTGCGCTCCAAGCTCGGTGTCTCGGCGTTCGAGGAACGCACGGAGTGGCGCGAGGCCTGGACCCGCGTTGCCGCGGTCGACGGCATCGTGCCCACCACCCTGATCAAGGCCGACAAGCCCGACCAGGATGTGCTCAGCCCGGAGCAGGCCTATGTCGGCGACATGGCGGCGATCACCAGGCTGGCCGAGCGATACAACGCCAAGCGCGTCCTGGTGGTGGTTGCCACTGGTGAGACGGAGGGGCCGTACACGATCTCGGGCGCGATGTACGACCTGGTGATCGGCGAGCGTTTCGACCAGCCGCAGGTCACCGGCATCGCCGCCAACAAGCTGCTCGAGGCGGCGGTGCGCCAGCGCACGCGCATCGAGGAGGAGTACAAGCAGATCGCGACGGTGTCGCGCGACTGGGCCAACGCCGTCGAGGCCGTGGTGCCGATCAGGGCGCTGGAGGACTGGATCAGGATCCGCAAGCGGCTGCAGAACTCGCCGATCATCCGCCGAGTCGACGTGCGCGCGCTGGAGAGCGAGCAGGCCTATGTGCGGATCGAGCATTTCGGCACCCGCGAGCAGCTCGACAAGGCGCTCGGCCAGCTCAAGCTGGCGCTGCGCGAGCAGGCCGGCCAGACCGTGATCGTCGAAACGCGGTGATGCACGGCGTCTTCGCACAATTGCCCAATGCGCTGAGCCTGGCGCGGCTGGGCTGTGCGCCGGCGATGGTCTGGGCAATCGTTGCCGCCGAGCATGCCGCGGCGTTCTGGATCTTCCTGCTGGCCGGTCTTTCCGATGCGCTCGACGGCTTTCTCGCCAAGCGCTTTCACCTGCACAGCCTGCTGGGCGCCTATCTCGACCCGATCGCCGACAAGACGCTGCTGGTGACGACCTACGTCATGCTGGCGGTGTACGGCTGGCTGCCGGTGTGGCTGGTAGCGCTGGTGGTGTTCCGTGACCTGCTGATCGTCGGCGGCGCCCTGCTGGTGCGCATCGTCACGCACAGCCTGCACATGCAGCCGATGATGATCAGCAAGGTGAACACCGCGACGCAGATCGGGCTGGCGCTGTGGGTGCTGGCCGAGCTGGCCTTCGGTTTCCACCAGACTGTCGGGCTGCGCTTTGCGATCTATGGCGTGGCGGCGACGACGGTGCTGTCGGGCGGCGGTTACGTGGTAACCTGGTGGCGACGTGTAGGGGCGTGGGAAAAAGCAACGCACGGTGGATCGGGCCACGGGGGAGCATGAACGCGACCAAGCATCTGCGGTTCTGGCTGATCGGCGGCGTTCTGTTCGTCGCCGCGCTGTGGCTACTGCGCGACATGCTGCTGCCCTTCGTCGCCGGCATCGCCATCGCCTATTTCCTCGATCCGCTGGTCGAGCGCCTGGTGAAGCCGTTGCGCTCGCGCACAGCGGCCACGCTGGTGACCCTGACCATCATGACGCTGATCGTCATCGGCCTGGTGCTGGCGATCGCGCCGATGATCGCCGACCAGGCGCAGAACCTGGCGGCCAAGCTGCCGCAGTATTTCGCGCGGCTCTACCAGCGCTTCCAGCCGATCCTCGAGCCGCTGCGCGAGCGGCTGGGCATCACATCAGGCTCGGACACCAATATCGAAGGCGCCGCCGGCATGGCGAGCGACGCGCTGAAGCTGGTCGGCTCGTTCATCGTCAACCTGCTAAGCCGCGGCTTCGCGGTGCTGAACATCCTGGCGCTGATCTTCCTGACGCCGGTGATCACCTTCTACCTGCTGCGCGACTGGCCGCGCTTCATCGAGGTCTGCGACAGCCTGCTGCCGCGCAACCAGGCGCCGGCGATCCGCCAGATCGCGCAGGACGCCAACCACGCGGTCGCCGGCTATGTGCGCGGCCAGGCCATCGTCTGCCTGTCGCTGGCGGTCTACTACAGCGCCGCGCTGGTGATCCTCGGGCTGGATTTCGGCCTGATCATCGGGCTGATCATCGGCCTGATCGCTTTCATTCCCTTCATCGGCAGCTGGACCGGCGGCATCCTCGCCATCGGCATGGCGCTGGCCCAGTTCCCGCCCGATTGGATGAGCGTCGTCATGGTCGTGCTGACCTTCGCGCTGGGTCAGCTCCTCGAGGGCAACATCCTGACGCCCAAGCTGGTGGGCGACCGCGTCGGCCTGCACGCGGTGTGGCTGATGTTCGCGCTGCTGGCCGGCGGCGCGCTGTTCGGCTTCGTCGGCCTGCTGCTGTCGGTACCGGTGGCCGCCATCCTCGGCGTGGTCGTGCGCTTCTTCGTCGCCCGCTATCGCGAGAGTGCCTACTACCGCGGCGAGCAGGGCACGCTGCCGCCGGCATGACCCGACAATTGCCGTTCGACCTGTCGGGCGACCCCTCGTATCGCCGCGACGACTTCCTGCCGGCCGAGGCCAACGCCGTCGCCCTGGCCTGGGTCGAGCGCTGGCCCGATTGGCCCGGCCCGGCATTGGCGCTGGCCGGTCCTTCGGGCAGCGGCAAGACGCATCTGCTGCGCATCTGGGCGGAACGCGCCGAGGCGCGCGTGTTGAAGCCGGCCGATCTCTCGGCCAGCGCGTTCGCCGCAGTGCTCGACGTCATTGGGGACGCCAAAGCCGTGGCGCTCGACGATGCCCAGGGCGTCGCCGGCGATGCCGATCGCGAGCGCCAGCTGTTCCACCTGTTCAACTGGCTGCGCGAGCGCGGCGGCTGGCTGATGATGGCGGCGGTCGAGCCGCCCGCGCGCTGGCCGGTAATGTTGCCGGATCTCGCATCGCGCCTGCGCACGGCGCAGGTCGCGGCGATCGAGGCGCCGGACGACGCGCTGCTCGCGGCGGTGCTGGTGAAATTGTTCCGCGACCGCCAGCTGCAGATCGGCGCCGATGTGATCGACTACCTGATCCGGCGCATGGATCGCTCGCTGGCGGCGGCGCGCGCCATCGTCGATGCCGCCGACCACCAGGCGATGGCCGAGAAACGGCCCATCTCGGTGAGGCTCCTGTCGGAACTGTTCGCGGCGGACGAGGGATAGGCTAGGCTCGCCGCCGCAACCTGGGAGGAGTTCCATGGATCTCGGAATCAAGGGCCGCAAGGCCATCGTCTGCGCCGCCAGCAAGGGCCTGGGCAAGGGCTGCGCCATGCATCTGGCGCGCGAGGGCGTCGACCTGGTGATCAACGCGCGCACCGCCTCCGAGCTGGAGGCGACGGCCGAGGAGATCCGCAAGGCCACGGGCGTGAAGGTCACGGCGGTGGCGATCGACATCACCACGCCCGAGGGACGCGCCGCCGTGCTCAAGGCCTGCCCCGAGCCGGACATCGTGATCAACAACGCCGGCGGCCCGCCGCCGGGCGATTTCCGGGAATGGACGCGGGACCATTGGATCAAGGCGATCGATGCCAACATGCTGACCCCGATCGAGCTGATCAAGGCGACGGTCGACGGCATGATGAAGCGCGGTTTCGGGCGCATCGTGAACATCACCTCGAGCTCGGTGAAGGCGCCAATCGACGTGCTGGGCCTGAGCAACGGCGCGCGCAGCGGCCTGACCGGCTTCGTCGCCGGCATCGCGCGCAAGACAGTGAAGCACGGCGTGACCATCAACGGCCTGCTGCCCGGCCCGTTCGACACCGACCGCCTGCGCGGCACCATGGCGGCGCGGGCACGCATGAACAACCGCAGTTTCGAGCAGGAACGCGACATGGCGGCCGCGGCGCATCCCGCCGGCCGCTTCGGCACCGCCGACGAGTTCGGCGCGATGTGCGCGTTCCTGTGCAGCGTCCATGCGGGCTACATGACCGGCCAGAACGTGCTGATGGATGGCGGGCAATATCCGGGAACCTATTGATGCACGCATCCCGCGTCCTTGCGCCGGCCGTGATGGCCGGCGCGCTGGCGGCGTCACCGGCGCTGGCGGCCGACGTCTACGGCACCTGGCTCACCGAGGCGAAGACGGCGCATGTCGAGGTCCACAAATGCTCCGACGACACGCGCGGCCCGGTCTGCGGCCGCATCGTGCGCCTGCTTGCGCCCAAAGGGCCTGACGGCAAGCCGGTGAAGGCCGAGGACGCGGTCGACTTCCGCAATCCAGACGCCAATTTGCGCGCCCGCAAGCTGCTGCAGATGGTGTTCCTCCACGATTTCAAGCCGACCTCGACAGCCAACAGCTTCGAGGAGGGCGCGATCTACAGCGCCGAGGACGGCAAGACGTACAAGGCCAATCTGTCGCTGCAGGCCGACGGCACCTTGCGCCTGCGCGGCTATGTCGGCGCGCCGATCCTGGGCAAGACGCAGATCTGGACACGCGTGCCGTAACGCGGTGTCGGTGATTCGGGGGAGAACGGGTTTTGGCGATCCACAGCATGACGGGCTACGCGCGGGCCGAGGGCAGCGATGGGCCCTTGTCCTGGGTCTGGGAGGCGCGCAGCGTCAACGGCCGTACCCTCGAGGCGCGTACCCGCGTGCCGCCGGGCTACGAGCGGCTCGATCATCCGGCGCGCGCTGCCGTGGCCGAGGCGGTGAAGCGCGGCAACGTCTCGATCTCGCTCACCGTCATCGAGCACCGCGCCAGCCAGCCGCCGCGCATCAACCGCGATCTCGTGCGCGATCTCCTGGGGGTGATCGCCGAGCTGCGCCTGCAGGGCGAGATCGCCGCGCCGACCGCCGATGGCCTGCTGCGCGTGCGCGGCGTGCTCGAGGACGATCAGCCGGCCTCGCCCAGCGAGGAGGAGCTGACGCGCCGCGATGCCGCGATCCTGGAGTCGCTGAAGCGTGCGCTCCAGGGTTTGTCCAAATCCCGTTCGGAGGAGGGCGCGCGCCTCGACA
>CAYNOF010000917.1:0-4136 GCA_964398335.1 uncultured Rhizobiaceae bacterium | reverse complement strand
CCGACAGGATCGACAGCCGATAGGCCAGCGGGTCCTCGCCGGCCCTGGCCGCCAGCTCGTCCATCAGCATCTCGATGGCATAGACGTTGGGCAGCGCGCCCAGACCGCGCAGTGCCGAGGTGCGCACCGGCGGGCGCTGCACCAGGTGATGCAGGATGCGATGCGCCGCGACGTCGTAGATCGGCACGGCGTTGCGCGTGCCGCCGCCGCCGCGCGCTTCCGGCGGATCGGTGGGCTTCACCTCGGGCGGCGGATCGGCGAGCGCCTCGGTGGCCAGCAGATAGCCGCTGCCGCTGCCCGGCCGCTGCACGTGCGTGGCGCTCCAGATCTCCGTCGTCCAGTCGGTCGGCCGCCCCTTGTCGTCCAGATCGACATGCAGGCTCACCAGCATCGCCGGCCCGACCGGCTCGAAGGCGAACTCCTCCTCGCGCCGCCATTGCAGGCGAATCCAGCGATCGGGGATGCGCAACGCGATCAGCGACGCATCGAGCGCCGCGTCGTCGGCGCCGTTGTGGCCATAGCAGCCCGCGCCGTGCAGGTGCTGCGCGGTGATCGCCTCGACCGGCAGGCCCAGCGCCGCGGCCAGGTTCTTGCGCAGCGGATGCATGCCCTGCCCGTGCGAGCGCACGGTGAGGTGGCCGTCGTGGAACCGCACCAGCGCACAGGACGGCGCCATCGAGGCATGTGCCACGTAGGGCCGCGAGATCGTGATCTGCGCCGGATTCCTCGGCGGCGTGGCCGGCGCCGGCGCACCGATACGGCGCTCCTCGGCCGGCTGACCCTTCAGCCACTGGGCTTCCTGCGCCGCCAGCGCGATCGGCCGCACGTTGCTCCAGCTCGAATGCTGCTCCGCCGCCACGGCAGCGGCCTGCGCCACGCTCTCGACCGGGCTGACGAAGGCCACGAAATTCGCCTCGCGCACGATCTGCAGCTCGCCCTTGGCAGCGCGGCGGATCGCATCCTCGTCGAGCTTCGCCAGCGTCGCACCGCGTGACGGCTGGCGCAGGGTGCGCGCGTGCAGCACGTTCTCGGGCAGCACGTCGTGCACGAAGGCAGCGCCGGAGATCTTGGCCGGCAGGTCGATGCGCGGCACGCTCCGGCCGACGACCTTGTAGGCCGAGGCCGGCTTCACCGGCGCGGTGCCGGTGACGTTCTGGCTGAGGTCGATCTCGCCGGCGACGCTCCAGTAGTCCTGGCCGGTCGCCGCACCGTTCTGCAGGAACTGGCCGCCTTCGACGCTGAGATCGTCGCGGCTGCAGTTCAGCCGCAGCGCCGCGCGCTCCAGCGCCTTGGCGCGCACCTCGGCGCAGACCAGGCGCACCGAGCCGCCCGACACCTCGATGGACAGCGACGAGGTCGTGTAGAGCTCGTCCGGTCCGGCATCGGTATCGCCCGAGAGCACGACGACGCGATCGAGCGGCAGGTCGAGTTCGTCGGCGGCGATCTGGCCGATGGCGGTGACGACGCCCTGGCCGATCTCGACCTTGCCGGTGGCGATGCGCACCGTGCGGTCAGGCAGGAAGCGGATCCAGCGGTCGAGCCGGGGGTTCTCGACCAGGCTGGCGGGCAGCACGGGCGCGTTCATGCGGCACCTCGCAGCACAGCGGCGGCGCGTTCGACCGCGCGCAGGATGCGCTGGTGCGCACCGCAACGGCAGAGATGCCTGTCGAGCGCGGCGACGATGTCGGCGCGCGACGGGTTGGGGTTGCGATCGAGCAAGGCCTTGGTCGACATCACGATCCCGGAGAGACAGTAGCCGCACTGCCCCGCCTGCTCGTCGAGGAAGGCCTGCTGGATGGGATGCGGTTTCTCGGCGCTGCCCAATCCTTCGACCGTGATCACCGAGCGGCGCGCGACCGTGCCGACCTCGCGCGCGCAGGCATGCGTGGGCTGGCCGTCGACCAGCACCATGCAGCTGCCGCACTGCTCCAGCCCACAGCCATAGCGCGTGCCCATCAGGCCCAGCCGGTTGCGCAGGACGTCGAGCAGGGTCGCGGTCTCCGGCGCCTCGACCTTGCGCGCCACGCCATTGACCGTGAGAGCGATGTCCATGCTTCTATCCTACGTCCGGATCGGCTTGGCGCGCTGGCGCCGGCGTTCCTCGCCGCGCGCCAGCAGCGCCTCGCGCTCGGCCGGATCGATGCGGTTGTAGCGGGCGCGCCAGCCGGGATCGTCCTTCCAGGCGAAGGGCGATTTGACGGTCGTGCGCGGCGCGGATGCGGACTCCAGCAGGCGCAAGCCCTGCTCGACGATGGCGCGCTGCATGTCGGGCCGCCAGGGATGGCCGGCCGGATTGCCCAGCGGGAAATCGTTGAAGAGGAAGCGCGGCACGCCGCAATGCTCGACGATGTCGAGCGCCGAGCCGAGGATCACGGTCGGCACGCCGTGGGCTTCGAGATGTCGGGCGACCAAACTCACGGTTTGGTGACAGACGGGTCAAAGCGCGCATAACAACGCGGCATCCGCGCCGTCCTCGCGGATCCGCGCCAGCACCTCCGGCGCGTCCGTGTCCATCGTCTTGCGCTGGCTGTACTCGGTGGGCACGCCATGGAAGCGAGCCGCGATGCCGCCGATCACGCCGTCGGCGGCGAGGGCCGAGGCCGCGGCGATCGGCAGATAGCTCTCGCGGTCGTCGGTGTGCGTCGAGTCCCTGTCCCAGGCGACATTGGTCGTGAGCTTCCCGGGCGGCGGCGATACAGGCGCCGACCACACATGCCGCACGCCTTGGGCGTCCTGGTTGCTGAGATCAACCGGACCAGCCGTGGTGATCAGCGCGATGCGCGACTGCGCCAGCGGCTTGCGCAGACGGGCGAAGGGCACATCGTCGAAATGCGCCCAGACATAGTCGTTGCTGTAGCCGAGCGCCCGGTAGTAGTGCCGCGTGCGCTCCATGTAGCCGGTCGGCTGCTCGTCCATGCTCACGCCTCCGCGTAGGGCTGGCCCCACTTCTCCGAGTAGACGAACTCCGAAAGCTTGCCGCGGCCGACGGGGCCGAATTTGCCCATGGGATAGCCGATCGGCAGGATCGCGTAGGAATGCACGCCCTCCGGCAGGCCGAGCGCCGCGTCCGACTGCTTGTCGAACAGCATGTGCCGGGTGGTCAGCGTCGAGCCCAGCCCCAGCGCGCGCGCCGCCAGCAGCATGTTCTGCACCGCCGGATAGATCGACGCGCCGGACATGCGGCTTGGATTGGGGCCGTCCTCGAGGCAGCAGACGATCCACACCGGCGCCTCGTGATAGTGCTCGGTGAGGTATTCGACGGCGGAGTGCTGGCGCTTGAACTTCGCCGGGTCGGAGCCCGGCGGCGGCGCGGAGCTGGCGTAGCGCGGGCCGATCACCTCGTCGAAGGCCTTCTTGTACCAGACCTGCACCGCTTTCTTGATCTCCGGCTTCTTCAGCACCATGAACTTCCATTTCTGCGCGTTGCCGCCGTTGGCAGCGCAGATGCCGGCTTCGAGGATCTTGCGGATCAGCTCGTCGGGCACCGGATCCGGCTTCAGCCGCCGCATCGCCCGCGTGCTGTGCATGATGTCGAAGACGTCGGTGCTGTCGGCCATGGTACGGACTCCGGTGATCAGTTGCGCACGTGCGGGATGACTTCCTTGCACAGCAATTCGAGCGAGCGTAGCACGCGATCGTGCGGGATCTGCGCGCCGCAGTTCATCTCGGCGAGGATGCCGTCGAGGCCGAGCTCGGCCTGCAGCGCCTTCAACCGCGCCACGACCTGCTGCGGCGTGCCGACGATGATCTTCTCACGCAGCGCCTCGTCGTAGCTCACGCTGCCCAGATGCGCGGCGCGGCCGGCGCGGTTCTCGATCGCGCGCGTGCCGGCGGCGTTGGCGCTGGCGGCGATGATCGCCGCCATGTCCTGGTAGAATTGCATGATGCTGGCGCGCGGCTCCTCGTAGGCGCGCTCCTCGGTCTCGGCGACGTAGACCGGCACGCGCAGATAGATCTCGCCCCTGCCCGGGTGGCCGGCCTTGCGCCAGGCCTCGTGGTACTCGGCGATCAGCGGCGCCAGCTCCGACAGCACCCCGAGACGAACCGCGACGAAGATCGGGAAGCCCAGCGCGCCGATCTTGGCGAAGGTGTCGGGGCTGGTGGCGGCGATGCGGATCGGCGGGTGCGGCTTCTGG
>CAYNOF010000916.1:0-4479 GCA_964398335.1 uncultured Rhizobiaceae bacterium | reverse complement strand
CGAAGCGGTCGCGCGCGGCGTGGCAGCTCGCGAGATTGTCCGTGGTGGCATGACGCAGGTTGCGCACGGTACGGACGCCCGGCCGCCCGACGAGATGGACGTCGACCATGTCGGCGGCGTGGCCGGTGACCACGGTGACCGGATCGACGCCGGCGTCCGCCAGTGCCGCGAGCTGCCGGTCGAGGATCGCTTGGCCACCGACTGGCACCAGGCACTTCGGCGCGCGATCGGTCAGCGGCGCCAGCCGCGTGCCGCGTCCGGCGGCGAGGATCACCGCACTCAGGTCCATGACTCAAACCGGCCATGCGCCAGCCGGCCATGACAGGGCAGGGCAGGGCAGGTAGGTTGCGGCTTCACCGCAATGCCGCCCGATTCCTCAGCCGAGTCTCGACCCGGCATGGCCACCACCGACTCCCGCCCGATCTCCGCCGCGCCTGACGAGCAACTGACATACTGGTCGCCGCTGCGCATCCCGGCATTTCGTCGACTGTGGTGCGGCAACATCCTCTCCAACATCGGCGGCTGGATGCAGACCGCTGGCGCCGGCTGGGTGATGACCGACCTGGCGCCGCACGGCCACCGCGAGATGTTCGTGGCGCT
Organism: uncultured Rhizobiaceae bacterium; assembly: GCA_964398335.1. Classification (GTDB taxonomy): domain Bacteria; phylum Pseudomonadota; class Alphaproteobacteria; order Reyranellales; family Reyranellaceae; genus JAFAZJ01. The sequence continues at coordinate 3,879 of CAYNOF010000916.1, read as the reverse complement.
GCTGGCGGTGGCCGGCTCCTGTCCGGTGTTCCTGTTCGGCTTCCTGGCCGGCGTGCTGGCCGATCGCTTCGACCGTCGCAAGTATCTGCTGGCCACGCAGCTCTGGCTGATGTCCTGCGCCTCGACGCTGGCCGTGCTGGCGTACACCGGGCTGCTGAGCGCCTGGAGCCTGATCGCGGTGATGTTCTGCATCGGCATCGGCAACGCCATGAACGGTCCGGTGTGGCACGCCGTGGTGCCGGAGATGGTCGGCCGACGCTACCTGCCCAACGCCGTGGCACTCAACAGCGCCGGCTTCAATTTCGGCCGCACCATCGGCCCGGTGATCGGCCAGGTGCTGCAGGGGCTGGCCGGCACCTTCGCGCTCTTCGCCATCAATGCCATGACCTTCGTCGGCGTGATGGTCGCCGTGGCCAGCTGGAAGCGTCCGCCCGAGGCGAGCGCGGCGCAGCGGCGCGAGGGCTTCCTCGCGGCCTTCGGCAGCGGCATCCGCTTCATCCGCGCCACGCCGGCCTTGTGGGCGATCTGGGCGCGCGCGGTGTGCTTCTTCATCCCCTCCTGCGCCTTCGCCACACTCCTGCCGCTGACCGGCCGCGATCGCCTCCATCTCGAGGCCCACGAATATGGCGTGCTGTTCTCCAGCTTCGGCGTCGGCGCGGTGATCGGCACCATGATGATCCCCCGGCTCAACGCCTGGCTCGGTTCCGACCGCGCCAACCTCGCGGCGATGCTCTCGGTGGCCCTCGGCATGGGCGTCTCGGCGATGATCGCCGATCCGATCGTCATCGGCCTGTCGCTGGCATTGGCCGGCGGCTGCTGGATGATCGTCAACGCCAACAACAACGTCGCGACCCAGCACCACCTGCCGTCGTGGGTGCGCGCGCGCGGCATGGCGGTGCACCAGCTCGTCTTCTTCGGCAGCCTCGCCGTGGGCCAGACGGCGTGGGGCGTCGTCGCCTCGCACGTCGGCACCGCCTGGGCGCTGGCCTGCGCATCGATCCTGCTCGTGGCGCTGACCGCGCTCGCCGCGGCGATCCGCCTGCCTGTCGTCACCGCGTCGGCAACCGGCGACTGAGGCCGGCTGCTGTTGCGATCGCGCCACGGCGGATACAAAAAATCACCAATGTGAGTCGATTCTCACTTGCGTTGCAGCGCAATGAGCGTATCTACCGGTCCCAGACGCCCACGCACGTGCCTATGGCCCATTGTGGTTATGCAACGACGGAAAGCGTCCTTCTTGGAAATGCCGGCTAAAGACCGGCTCCGAAAGGGACCTTTGTCATGCATACGATCCGTGCGGGGCGGAAGCACCCGCCTATTGTTGGATTGACCTTCGCGCTCGAGCCTTCGGGCTACGGCGTGCTGTTCGGTCGGAAGAACCCTCTCTCGAGTATGTGCCGCTCCCGGTAGCGCATCCGTACGGATGACCCGGGAGTGTTGGTCTGTCGTGCTCCGGCGCCGGGCGCCGCGACGCGGTCCTCTGCACTCCGTTTGAGACTGGTTCTTTCGAAATGACCGACCGTATCCGACGATTTCTCGCCGACAAGCAGCCCGAGACCCCGTGCCTGGTGGTCGATCTCGACGTCGTCGAGTTCAACTACCGCCGCATGCGCGAGCTGTTGCCGCAGGCGAAGATCTTCTACGCCATGAAGGCCAACCCGGCGAACGAGGTGCTCGGCCGCCTGGGCAAGCTCGGTTCGAACTTCGACACCGCCTCGCGCGGCGAGATCGAGCTGTGCTTCGGCCAGGGCGTCGGCGCCGAGCGCATCTCCTTCGGCAACACGATCAAGAAGGAGAAGGACATCGCGTGGGCGCACCAGAACGGCGTGCGCCTGTTCGCCTTCGACTCCGAGGCGGAGCTGCATAAGCTCGCCCGCTCTGCCCCTGGCGCGCGCGTGTTCTGCCGCGTGCTGGTCGATTGCGGCGGCGCCGAGTGGCCGCTGTCGAAGAAGTTCGGCTGCGCCCCCGACATGGCGCGCGACCTGCTCAAGCGGGCCAACGAGATGGGCCTGGAGGCGTACGGCGTCTCCTTCCATGTCGGCTCGCAGCAGACCGACCTCGACCAGTGGGACCGCGCGCTCGCCCAGGTCTCGCAGATGTTCTACGCCCTGGCCGAGACCGGCGTTGACCTGAAGATGGTCAACCTCGGCGGCGGCTTCCCGGCGCGCTATCGCAAGGACGTGGCGCCGGTCGAGGCGTACTGCGAGGCGGTGCAGCGCGCGCTGGTGCGTCACTTCGGCAACCGCATGCCCGAGGTGATCATCGAGCCGGGCCGCTCGATGGTGGGCGACGCGGGCGTGTTGCAGAGCGAGGTGGTGCTGATCTCGCGCAAGTCGGCCAACGACCGCAAGCGCTGGGTCTATCTCGACGTCGGCAAGTTCGGCGGCCTGGCCGAGACGATGGACGAGAGCATCAAGTACCGCATCACCACGCCGTACCCGGCGGGCGGCCGCTCGGGCCCGGTCGTGCTCGCGGGTCCGACCTGCGACAGTGCCGACATCCTGTACGAGAAGACCGAGTACAAGATGCCGCTGGCGCTGAAGGTCGGCGACAAGGTCGAGATCCTCTCGACCGGCGCCTACACGACGACCTACGCCTCGGTGGCGTTCAACGGGTTCCAGCCGTTGAAGACCTACTGCATCTAGTACGGCAGCCCACATAGTCTGCGACGACGGGGCCTTGAAAAAGGCCCCGTCGGCGTTTGTCCCTCCGTTCCCGCTTTCTCCAGCCGAGGTCGACAGAGATGGCCACCCGCAAGAAGACCGCTGCGCGCAAGGGCGCGCCCCGCAAGACCGCGCCCAAGAAGCACACTGCCTTCACGGGCCGCATGGTGATGATCGGCTTCGGCTCGATCGGCCAGGGCGTGCTGCCGCTGATCCTGCGCCACATCGACATCAAGCCGTCGCAGATCACGATCGTATCGGCCGAGGACCGTGGCGGCCTGCCCGAGACCAAGCGCTACGGCATCACCTTCATCCGCAAGCGCCTGACCCGGGCCAACCTGCGCTCGACGCTGAACAAGCTGGTCGGCAAGGGCGACTTCATCGTCAACCTGTCCGTCGAGGTCGCCTCGACGGCGCTGATCGAGTTCGCCCACGAGAAGGGCGCGCTCTACATCGATACCTGCATCGAGCCCTGGCCCGGTGGTTACACCGACCCTGACCTGTCGGTGTCGCAGCGCTCCAACTACGCGCTGCGCGAGAACGCGCTGAAGCTGCGCGCGACTCTCGCCACCGGGCCGACCGCCGTGATCGCCCATGGCGCAAACCCGGGCCTGGTGTCGCACTTCGTCAAGCGCGCGATGCTGAACATCGCCCGGGACACCGGCCACAAGACCGCGACCCCGACCTCGCGCGAGGGCTGGGCCGCCCTGGCGCGCGATCTCGGCATCAAGGTGATTCACATCGCCGAGCGCGACACCCAGGTCTCGCCCTCGCCCAAGGAGGTCGGCGAGTTCGTCAACACCTGGTCGATCGACGGCTTCGTCTCGGAGGGCTCGCAGCCGGCCGAGATGGGCTGGGGCACGCACGAGAAGGCGCTGCCGACGGATGGCGCGCGGCACGAATTCGGCTGCGACGCGGCGATCTACCTGAACCGGCCGGGCCTGCACACCCGCGTGCGCACCTGGACGCCCAAGGAGGGGCCGTTCCACGGCTACATCATCACCCACAACGAGGCGATCTCGATCGCCGACTACTTCACCGCGCGCGACGGCGGCCGGCCGGCCTACCGGCCAACGGTGCACTATGCCTATCACCCGTGCGACCAAGCGATCATGTCGATGCACGAGATCTCGGGGAAGAACCTGACGCAGCAGAAGCGCCAGCGCCTGATCGTCGAGGAGATCACTTCGGGCATCGACGAGCTGGGCGTGCTGCT
>CAYNOF010000915.1:0-2132 GCA_964398335.1 uncultured Rhizobiaceae bacterium | reverse complement strand
GTGAAGGAGGGGCTGCTCGAGCCGCTGACGGCGGCCAAGACGTCGAACCTGCCGGATCTGCTGCCGGGCTCGGTGCACATGGACGGGATGTGGGCCAACTACCTGCAGCCCTGGCTGGGCATCGCCTACAACACCAAGGTGATGAAGACGCCGCCCTCGTCGTGGGCCGACATCTTCGATGCCAAGTACAAGGGCCGCATCATCATCCCCTCGCTGCAGAACACCGAGGGCCTGCCCAGCCTGTTCGCCGCCGGCATGCTCGCCGGCGCCTCGATCGCCGACGCGCAGAAGGACACCGATGGCGGCTTCAAGAAGCTGGCGACGCTGAAGCCCAACCTGCTGACGATCTATACGCAGCAGCCGCAGGCCTACAATCTGCTCGAGCAGGGCGAGGCCTACATGATCGCCCCGGCGATGTCGTCCTATGCGCTGGAGCGCAAGGCGGCCGGCGCGCCGATCGACCTCGTGGCGCCCAAGGAAGGCGTCTTCGCCATGCCCTCGGGCATCGCCGTGATCAAGGACTCGCCGAACCAGGAGCTGGCCTTCGCCTACGTCAACGAGATGCTGGGCGCCGAGCTGCAGAGCAAGCTGGCCGGCCCGACCTTCTCGCTGGCGACCAACAAGACCGTGCCGCGGCCGGCCGGCCTGTCGACCGACGTCAAGATCCACCAGATCGACTGGGCCAACGTCGCGGCCAAGCGCAACGACTGGGTGACGCGCTGGGACCGCGAGATGGCGAAGTAGGAAGCGGCCGGATGAGCGTGGCGCCGGGCTTCCTCTCGATCACGGGCGCGGCCAAGACCTTCGGTTCCACGACCGTGCTCGACGGCGTGGACCTGTCGGTCAGCCGCGGCGAGTTCATCTCGCTGCTCGGCCCGTCGGGCTGCGGCAAGACCACGCTGCTGCGCATCGTCGCCGGGCTGATGACGCCGGACCACGGCCGCGTCGATCTCGACGGCGAGGACATCACGCGGCGCCCGCCGCACCGGCGCGACGTCAGCGTGGTGTTCCAGAGCTACGCGCTGTTCCCGCATCTCAGCGTCGCCGAGAACGTCGCCTTCGGCCTGAAGGCGCGCGGCGCGAAACGCGAGGACATCGCGCCGTCGGTGGCGCGTTTCCTCGACCTCGTGCAGATGGGCGCCTTCGCCGGGCGCTCGGTCAAGGGGCTGTCCGGCGGCCAGCAGCAGCGCGTCGCGGTGGCGCGCGCGCTGGTGGTCGGCCCCAAGCTGCTGCTGCTCGACGAGCCGTTCTCGGCGCTCGACCGCAAGCTGCGCGAGGCGATGCAGATCGATCTGAAGCGCCTGCTGCGCGACGTCGGCACCACCGCGATCTTCGTCACCCACGACCAGGACGAGGCGCTGACCATGTCCGATCGGATCGCGGTGATGCATGCCGGCCGCATCGAGCAGCTCGACGCGCCGGATGCGATCTACGCCCGCCCGGCGACGCCCTTCGCGCTCGGCTTCGTCGGCCTCTCGACGCGCCTGTCCGGCAAGGTGGCGCAGGCCGCCGACGGCATGGTGGTGGTCGACACCGCCATCGGCGCGGTGCGCGGCCGGGCGAATTTCCTGCCCGGCAGCCATGTGCTGGTCGGCGTGCGGCCCGAGCGCATCGCCATCGGCGAGGTCAGGGAGAACCGCATCACCGCGCCCCTGCGCGACGTCGCCTTCCAGGGCGCGCGCGTGCAGCTGCATTTCGACGCGCCGGCGGGCGGCCAGATCCTCGCCGAGGCGCCCAGCCTGCCGGCCGCCGCCGGACCGGGCACGAAGATGACCTTGTCGTGGTCGGTGGACGACACGCTCGTCTACCCGGCGCCGGAGATCGCCGCATGAGCGGCCTGCGCCGCCTCGACCCGGTGCTGCTGCTCGCCGTGCCGGCGGTCGCCTATCTCGCCGTGATCTACGGCGCGCCGCTGCTGATGCTGCTGGGGCGCAGCGTGCTGGCGGGCGGCACGCCCTCGCTGACGCCCTTCGTCGATTTCTTCGGCGACGCCTTCAACTGGACGGTGATCGGCAACACGCTGCGCATCGCCGCGCTGGTGACCCTGCTGTGCCTGGTCATCGGCTATCCGACGGCCCTGGCGCTGACGCGCGCAAGCGGCGCCGTGCAGATCCTGATCCTGATTTCGATCA
>CAYNOF010000914.1:0-7723 GCA_964398335.1 uncultured Rhizobiaceae bacterium | reverse complement strand
GGCCTCGGGGCCCGACTTGTCGGTGTGGCCGGTCGCCGTGATGCGGGCATTGCCCTTGGTCTTGTAGGCGGCAGCCGCCTGCTTGATCGTGTTCAGCGCCTGGGCCGACAGGTTCGAGCGGTCCCAATCGAAGAACACCATGATGGAGACGGTCTTCGCGGGCTCCGCGACCGGCGGCGGCGGCGGCGCCGGCGGACCGAACTTGTACTGGAGGCCCAGCATCACGGTGAAGTTGTTGTTGGTCCAGGACGTGCCGCCGACGCTCGGGTTGGTCGTGCCGTAGTACCGGCCGTCGAGGTTGATGCGGAAGTTGGTGTCGACGTTCCAGCCGAGACCGATGATGCCCTGATAGGCAAACACGGTGTTGCTGAGCGAGGTGGTGTTGCCGAAGAAGTCGAAGCCGTCGACGAAGCCGACGCCCGCACCGGCGCCGATGTAAGGCGTGATCACCGCACCAGGCGCTCAACACGATCAAGCAGGCATCGGATCAGTTCAAGGCGACGGGCAAGGCCCGCATCACCGCGACCGGCCATACCGACAAGTCGGGCCCGGAGAACTACAATATGGCGCTGTCGCTGCGCCGTGCGAACGCCGTGAAGGACGCGCTGGTCCGCGAGGGCATCCCCGCCGCCGCGATCGGCGTCACCGGCAAGGGCGAGACCCAGCTGCTCGTGCAGACCGGCGACAACGTCAAGGAGCCCCAGAACCGCCGCGTCGAGATCGTGCTGCAGTAAGCACTGTCGACGTGTCCTGAGTGACGGCCGGCGCAAGCCGGCCGTTTGCTTTTGGGCCGATGGCACCAACGAAAAACGCGGGCCTTCACGGCCCGCGTTTGCGGTCGTCGCTGGTCGCGTCGATCAGCGCGTCGGCGGCGGCTGGATGCACGGCGTGGTGCTGTGATCCGCGGCGTTGTCGTAGAGCGGCGGCACGGCGGCGAGCTGCGTCGTCGAGGGCTGCAGCGCCCAGCGGAAGGCCTCGCGCGCATCGTTGCAGAAGCCCGCGTAGCTCGTCGCGCGCGTGCCGGCCTTGTTGGCGATGTCGGTGACGAAGCTGTTGATGTTGATGCCGCGCTTGCGCAGCAGGGTCTGCAGCTCGCGACCGTTGGTGTTCAGATCGCCGCTGAACTTGCTGGCGAACTGGTTGTACTCGGGCGTCATGTTGCAGGCACGTGCGGCGTAGGCCAGCTCCTGCTGCAGGATCCGGCCGCGCACCGTCTGTGCCTCGGCCTCGTTGAGGCACTGCCCGCGGCCCGGTGCTGCGGTCGCCACCGCCATCACTTTTGCGTAAGCGGTCGAGGGCGGCGGCGGGGCGGCGGGCTTGGGCGGTTCGCACGCGGCCAGCGAAGCGGCGGCCAGCACCACCAGGCCAGGACGAGTCCAGACGTTCATGCGCTACTTCCTATCGATTGTCAGACTGATGACGAAGGGCGGCGGACTATAGCAAAGCGCCTTCGGTGCGCCAGTCGAATTACGCCGCCGCACCAGCGAGCGCGGCGCGCACCAACGGCAGGCGATCATTGCCGAAATACATGTCCATCCCGTTGATATACATGGTCGGGCTGCCGAAGCCGCCGCGCGCGATCAGCTCGTCGGTGTTGGCCTTCAGGCGATCCTTGTACGTCGGCTCGCCGATGCGGGCAAAGAACTCGGCGCGATCGAAGCCGACGCGAGTCAGGATGCTGCCGATCACCTCGTCCTTCGAGATGTCGCGGTCCTCGCCCCAGTACGCCTCGAACACCGCGGTGGCGTAGGGCACCAGCTGGCCGCGCTCCATCGCGACGAAGCAGCCGCGCATGCATTTGACGCTGTTCACGGGAAACACCGTGGGCGGCATCTTGATGCTCAGGCCGTAGAGCCGCGCCCAGTCGGCGAGGTCCTTCAGCATGTAGCCGGCCTTGCGCGGGTTGGGGTTGGCACGGCTCTGGTAGACCGTGTCGTTGACCGTGTTGAAGACGCCGCCGACCAGGATCGGCTTCCACTCGATGGCGACGCCGAGCTCCGCCGCCATCGGTTGCACGGCGTGGAAGGCGAGGTAGGTCCACGGGCTGGAGCAGTCGAAGAAGAACTCGAGGCGTGCGGCCATGTGCGGTCCCCGGTGAGGCGGCGCGACCCTGCCATCGCCTCGCCGCGATGTCGATGCTAGGATTCCGCACGCGGTCGGGGAGCATCCTTCATGTTGTCACGGGCCTTCCTGTCGATCCTTGCCCTGCTGGCGCTCGCCGCCTGCGAGACCACGCCGCCGGCCGCGCCGCCGCAGCCGCCGGTGCAGCCGCGCGACGAGCCGCCGGCGCATGTCGTGTTCTTCGACAAGGGCAGCGTGCAGATCAACGCCACCGGCGTGGCCACGATCAAGCAGGCCGCGACCGAGGCGAAGAAGCCGGGCGTGAAGTCGGTCGAGGTCACCGGCCATACCGACCGCTCCGGCAGCGACCGGATCAACAACGCGCTGTCGCTGCGCCGCGCCCGGCTGGTGCGCGACCGGCTGATCCGCGAGGGCGTGCCGGCGGCGCTGGTCACCGCCCGCGGCCTGGGCGAGAGCAAGCCCTTCATGCAGACCGAGGACGGCGTCGGCCAGCCCGAGAACCGGCGCGTGGAGATCCTCATCACGCGCTGACGGGGGCGGCGCGCTCGACGATCGCCTTCGTGTCGACTCCCATGGGCAGCGTGCCGAAAGCCTGGCCGCGGTCGCCGGCGATGCGCGCGGCGAGGAAGGCCTCGGCGACGGCGGCGGGCGCGTGGCGCACCAGCAACGTCGCCTGCAGCGCCAGCGCCATCCGCTCGACCAGAAGCCGCGCGCGGGCCTCCAGGTCGCCCATGTCCGACAAGGCACGCTTGAGGCTGCCAATGCAGGTATCGAGGCGCGCATCGGCGCCGCGTGCGGCGGCGAGCTCGGCGAAATACGCCTCGAGCGTCGCCGGCGCGCGGCCGACGGCGCGCAGCAGGTCGAGGCATTGCACGTTGCCCGAGCCCTCCCACACCGAGTTCACCGGCGCGTCGCGATAGAGCCGCGGCATCACGCTCTCCTCGACGAAGCCGTTGCCGCCCAGGCATTCGAGCGCCTCGGCCGCGACGTTGGGCGTGCGCTTGCACAGCCAGTACTTGGCCACCGGCGTGGCGATGCGCGCGAACAGCGCCTGCTGCTCGCCGTCGCCTTCCTCGTCGAAGGCGCGGGCCACGCGCATCGACAGCACCGTCGCGGCTTCCGACTCGACGGCGAGATCGGCCAGCACGTTGCGCATCAGCGGCTGGTCGACCAGCTTGCGGCCGAAGGCCGCGCGGTCGCGGCAATGGTTGATCGCCTGCGCCACGGCGTGGCGGGTCACCGCCGTCGCGCCCAGCGCGCAATCCAGCCGGGTGTGGCGCACCATCTCGATGATGGTCGCCACGCCGCGGCCTTCCTCGCCCAGCAGCCAGCCGAAGGCGTCGTCGAACTCGACCTCGGAGGAGGCGTTCGAGCGGTTGCCGAGCTTGTCCTTCAGCCGCTGGATGTGGAAGCCGTTGCGCCTGCCGTCGGGCCGCCAGCGCGGCACCAGGAAGCACGACAGGCCGCCCGGCGCCTGCGCCAGCGCGAGGAAGGCATCGCACATCGGCGCCGAGCAGAACCATTTGTGGCCGACCAGTCGGTATTCGCCGCCCGGACCGCCATTGCCGGTGGGCGCGGCGGTCGTCTGGTTGGCGCGCACGTCCGAGCCGCCCTGCTTCTCGGTCATCGCCATGCCGATCGTGGCGCCGCGCTTCTGCGCCACCGGCCGCGCCGCCGGATCGTAGGCGTTGGCCAGCACACGCGGCTCCCACTCGGCGGCGACCTGCGGCTGGGCGCGCAAGGCGGGGATCGAGGCGAAGGTCATGGTCACCGGGCAGGCCGGCCCGTCATTGGTCTGGTTGAAGGCAATGAACAGCGCGGCGCGCGCCACGTGCCGGCCGCGCCGCGTCTCGGTCCACGGCAGCGAATGCACGCCGTTCTCCAGCGCCAGGGCCATCAGCTCGTGATAGGCCGGGTGGAACTCGACCTCGTCGATGCGGTTGCCGAAGCGGTCGTGGGTGCGCAGGTTGGGCCGGTTGCGCTCCGCCAGCTCGGCGGCCCGGATGGTCGCCGCCGCCCCGCAGCGCGCGCCGAAGGCGGCGGCCCGCCCGGCGATCCAGCCGCCGCCCTCGCGTTCCAGCGCCTCGCAGAGCGCGCGATCGCCCGTGACGACATTGTAGTCCTCCAGCGGCCGCGCCTGGTTCTCGGCGCTGAGGCTGATGGCAGTCATGGCGATCTCCCTGTCCGTCGACCAGCGATAGGCGAACGCACGCTCATTTGCTACAGTGCCGACCGTGTGGCGCCGACGGGCGGCGTTGGGGAGGTGACATTGACCGGTTTTACGATCTTCATCCTCGTCCTCGTGCTGTTCGCTGTCCTGCTGCTGTTCCTCGGCGTCAAGCAGGTACCGCAGGGCTGGAACTATACCGTCGAACGCTTCGGCCGCTTCACCGCCACCCTGACGCCAGGCCTGCGCTTCCTGGTGCCCTTCGTCGACAGCATCGGCAAGAAGGTCAACGTGCAGGAATCGGTGCTCGATATCCCGCAGCAGCAGGTGATCAGCAAGGACAACGCCATCGTCACGGTCGACGCCGTGGCCTTCTACCAGGTGATCGATGCCGCCAAGGCCGCCTACGAGGTGCGCGACCTGGTGCAGGGCATCACCAACCTTGCGCTGACCAACATCCGCAACGTCATGGGCAACATGGCCCTCGATGACGTGCTGTCCAAGCGCAACGAGATCAACGACACGCTGCTCTCGGTGATCGACCACGCGACCAATGCCTGGGGCGTGAAGGTGCTGCGCGTCGAGCTCAAGGACATCGTGCCGCCGCAGGACATGGTGCAGACCATGGCGCGGCAGATGAAGGCCGAGCGCGAGCGGCGTGCCGTGATCCTCGAGGCCGAGGGCATCCGCCAGGCGCAGATCACCCGGGCGGAGGGCGAGAAGCAGGCGGCCATTCTCCAGGCCGAAGGCCGCCGCGAGGCCGCCTTCCGCGACGCCGAGGCGCGCGAGCGTTCCGCCCAGGCCGAAGCCAAGGCGACCGAGGTGGTGACCGCGGCGATCGGCGCCGGCGGCTCGCAGGCGATCAGCTACTTCCTCGGCCAGAAATACGTCGACGCGCTGCAGGCCATGGGCGCCTCGAACAACAGCAAGGTGTTCTTCCTGCCGGTCGAGGCGACCGGCATCATGGGCACCCTGGGCGGTATCGCCGAGCTGGCCAAGGAAGCGCAGGCGCGCGCCGCGGCCGGCATGACCGCCTTGCCGGCGCCGGCAGCGGCGGGCGCGCCGGCGCGGCCGTCGGGTCCGTGGACCCAGCCATAAGGTCATCAAAGAGGGGGGACATCGATGTCGGGCTTCACGGTCGTCTTCTGGCACTGGTTCGCGCTCGCGGGCGTGCTGCTGCTGCCCGAGATGATGATGCCTGGTGTGGCGTTCCTGTTCCTGGCGATCGGCGCCTTCGCCACCGGCGTGGTCAAGCTGATCTGGTCGTCGGCGCCGCTGGACGTCCAGCTCGGCGTCTTCGCCGTGGTCAGCATCGCGGCCTTCGCCGGCATGCGCGGCTGGATCCGCCAGGTCTTCAGGGTGCGCGAGGGCGACCATCTCAACGAGCGCGGCGGCCAGCTGGTCGGCACGACGATCACGCTCTCCGACGCGATCCGCAACGGCGAGGGCCGCGTGCGCGTGGGCGACGGCAGCTGGAACGTCAGCGGCCCCGACATGGCGAGCGGCGCGCGGGTGCGCGTGATCGCCGTCGACGGCGCGACCTTGAAGGTCGAGCCGGCGCCTTAGTCCTCGGGAGCGCCGGCGCTCCCGCTCAAGCCCCGAACAGCGCGGCGCGGCGGAAGCGCAGCGACACGGTGTCGCCCGGCTTCAGCCGGTCGGCATCGTGCAGGTGATGGGCCTGCTCGACATCGACGCTCGTGCCGTCGCTGAGCGTGATCTCCAGTGCGGCGACCGGGCCCGCCAGGCTGACGGTGCGCACCGTGGCGCTGCCGTCTCCGGCGCGGATCGCCGCGACGTCGTGCGGGCGCACGAAGAGTGTCGCCTTGCCGCTCTCGATGCGCTGGCCGTCGAGCCTGTCGACGATGATGCCCGGCAGCTTCAGTCTGCCGCCCGCCACCTCGACCGGGATGCGGTTGGCCTCGCCGAGGAAGTCGTAGACGAAGGCGTTGGCCGGGTTGGCGTAGACCGCCTCCGGCGTGCCGACCTGCTCGATGCGGCCCTTGCCCATCACCACCACGCGGTCGGCCAGCTCCAGCGCCTCTTCCTGGTCGTGGGTGACGAACAGCGTCGTCATGCCGAGCTGCTCGTGCAGATGGCGCAGCCAGCGCCGCAGCTCCTTGCGCACCTTGGCGTCGAGCGCGCCGAACGGCTCGTCGAGCAGCAGCAGCGACGGCTCGATGGCCAGCGCCCGTGCCAGCGCCACGCGCTGGCGCTGGCCGCCGGAGATCTGGTGCGGATAGCGCGCGCCGAGCTCGCCGATCTGCACCAGTGTCAGCAGGTTGGCGACCCGCGCCTTGATCTCGGCCTCGGGCAGCCGCTTGCGCCGGCGCTGCACGCGCAGGCCGAAGGCGACGTTCTCGGCCACCGTCATGTGGCGGAACAGCGCGTAGTGCTGGAAGACGAAGCCGATATGGCGGTCGCGCACGCTGAGCCCGATGGCGTCCTCGCCGTCGATGCGCAGGGTGCCGGTGTCGGGCCACTCCAGCCCGGCGATGATGCGCAGCAACGTCGTCTTGCCCGAGCCCGAGGGACCGAGCAGCGCGATCAGCTCGCCCTTGGCGACATCGAGATCGATGTCGTGCAGCGCCACCGCGGTGCGGAAGGTCTTGCTGATGCCCTTGAGCTCGATGGTCATGCGTGGCCCATCTCAGCGCGATGACGGCCGCGCCGTGGCGGGCGTGTGCCACTCGACGATCGCCTTGGCCAGCAGGGTGAGCAGCGCCAGGAAGGCGAGCAGCGAGGCGACGGCGAAGGAGGCGACGAAATTGTACTCGTTGTAGAGGATCTCGATGTGCAGCGGGATGGTGTTGGTCTCGCCGCGGATGTGGCCGGAGACCACCGAGACGGCGCCGAACTCGCCCATGGCGCGCGCGTTGCACAGCAGCACGCCGTAGAGCAGGCCCCAGCGGATGTTGGGCAGGGTGACGCGGCGGAAGGTCTGCCAGCCCGAGGCGCCCAGTGCCAGCGCCGCCTCCTCGTCCTCGGTGCCCTGTTCCTGCATCAGCGGAATGAGCTCGCGCGCGACGAAGGGGAAGGTGACGAAGACCGTCGCCAGCACGATGCCGGGCACGGCGAACATGATCTTGAAGTCGTGCTCCGACAGCCACGGGCCCAGCCAGCCCTGCAGCCCGAAGAGCAGCATGTAGACCAGGCCGGCGATCACCGGCGAGACCGAGAAGGGCAGGTCGATCAGCGTGGTCAGCACGCTCTTGCCGGGAAACTCGAACTTGGTGATCGCCCAGGCCGCGGCGATACCGAAGATCAGGTTGGTCGGCACGGCGATCACGGCGACGGTCAGCGTGAGCCTGATCGCCGCCAGCGCCGTTGGCTCGACCAGGGCGGCGACGTAGGGCTCGACGCCGCGGCGGAAAGCCTCGACGAAGACGCTGACCAGCGGCAGCACGACGAACACGGCGATGAAGGCCAGCGCGATGCCGAGCAGCAGCACGCGCACCAGCAGCGGCTCGGCGCGCA
>CAYNOF010000913.1:0-3194 GCA_964398335.1 uncultured Rhizobiaceae bacterium | reverse complement strand
CAGAACCGGCGAGGCGAAGGTAGTGTCGATCAGCAGGGGGATCTTCGCCGCATGGGCGATCCCGGCGATCGCCGGGATGTCGAGCACCTCGCCGCCGGGATTGCCGATCGTCTCGCCCAGCACCAGGCGGGTCGCCGGCGTGATGGCCTTGCGAAATCCATCATGGTCGCGCGGGTTGACGAACGTGGTCGTGATGCCGAAGCGCGGCAGGGTGAGCCCCATCATGTTGCGGCTGCCGCCGTAGATCGAGGCCGAGGCGACGATGTGGCCGCCCTGCCCCATCAGGGTGGCGATGGCGATGTGCAGCGCCGCCTGACCGCTGGCCACCGCCAGCGCGCCGACGCCGCCTTCGAGCGCGGCGATGCGTTCTTCGAGCACGGCGACGGTGGGATTGGAGATGCGGCTGTAGATGTGACCACCGACCTCGAGGTTGAACAGGCTGGCGGCGTGCTCGACGTCGCGGAAGACGTAGGAGGTGGACTGGTAGATCGGCACGGCGCGCGCGCCGGTGACCGGATCGGGACGCTGGCCGGCATGCAGCGCCAGCGTGTCGAACTTCAGGAAATTGGCGTCGGCCATGCACGAGCTCCCGGGGCGATGCCAGACACTAACCGCCTGACTCCTCTCATTGAACTTCGGATTTCACAAAATCAGGCGTATGATTCGCATCGTTCCGCCCGGTGCGGCGTTTGAAGGGGCGGCAAGGCGCAAAAGCGTCGATAGAAACAGTACGGAGGGCCCCCCTCTATGTCCCGGATCGGCCGAACAGGTCCGGTCGCGCTGGCGCTGCTGGTGGCGACCATCTCCCCTACTCTCGCGCAGAATGCCAGCCCACAGGTCGCTGCGCGCGGCGATGCCGAGAGCGGCATGCCGGTGCGTCTGCTGTGCACGCCCAAGGCGCTGGGCCTGGTGTGCAGCGCCACCAACGTGCGCGCCGCGGTCACCGCCGGCCAGGGCGGCCGCTCGCAGACGCTGACGCTCGCGCCCTACCAGCCCTTCGCCACGCCGCGCGGCCGCACGCTCGCCGGCTTCGACGTCACCGTCACCGCCTATGTCAGCCGCAGCGACGGCGGCCGCGTGCTGCTGGTCGCCGATGTCGGCGGCGACGCCAGGAGTCTCGACCTCTCCGACCGGGTGTCACCCGGCCGCGGCGGCATCCGCACCATCCACTTCGCGACGGACGCCGGCTGGATCAGCGAGACCTTCGAGGACGGCGCCGCCGTGCGACGCCTGCCGATGCACCTGATGCTGACCGCTCAGACGCGCACGGCAGCCGACACGGCGCGTCTGGATCTGATCGAGGTCGAGCTGACGCCGGTGTTTCGCGAGTAACCGTCATCCTCGTAGCGAAGGACGACGGCACTACGCTACTGCGCCGTCCAGCCGCCGTCGCTCACCAGCTGCGTGCCCTGCATGTTCGATGCGGCGTCGCTGCACAGGAACACCGCGAGCGCGGCGATCTGCTCCGGCGTGGTGAACTGAAGCTGCGGCTGCTTCTCGCCCAGCAGCTCGTCGCTGGCTTTCTGCACCGTGATGCCGGCCGCCTTGGCGCGTGCGTCGATCTGCGCCTGCACCAGCGGCGTCAGCACCCAGCCCGGGCAGATCGCGTTGCAGGTCACGCCGGTGTTCGACGTCTCCAGCGCCACCGCCTTGGTCAGGCCGAGGATGCCGTGCTTGGCCGCGACATAGGCGGTCTTCTCGGCCGAGGCGACCAGGCCGTGCGTGCTGGCGACGTTGATGATGCGGCCCCATTTCTTCGCCTTCATCAGAGGCAGCGCATGATGGACGGTGTGGAACGCGCTCGACAGGTTGATGGCGATGATCGCGTCCCACTTCTCGGGCGGGAATTTCTCGACCGGCGCCACGAACTGGATGCCGGCGTTGTTGACCACGATATCGACCGAGCCGAAAGCGGCATTGGTCTTGGAGACGAGGTCGGCGATCTCAGCCGGCTTGCTCATGTCGGCGCCGTGGTAGTCGACGCGGCCGGCGTTGGCGACGCCGATCTCGGCCTTCACCTTGGCGATCGCGGCCGGATCGCCGAAACCGTTGAGCATGATGTTGGCGCCCTCGTTGCCGAGCGCGCGCGCGATGGCGAGCCCGATCCCGCTGGTCGAGCCGGTGACGATGGCGGTCTTGCCGGAAAGCGACATGTGCAAATCTCCAGACAAACGGTCCGGGTGTTTCCTCGTGCCTAGTTCTTCTTGAAGAACAGCGCCGCCGCCGAGGCGTGGCTCTGCTTGGCCTTGATGGTCTCCTCGGCGCGCGCGATCTCGCTCTTCATGTCGGCGATGTACTCGCGCAACTCCTCGATCGACATCCCGCTGAGGTCCTTGGGCTTGGGCTTGCGGTTCCTCGGTTCGAGATCTTCATCCTCGCGAGCCATGACGACCTCCAGCCGATTGTCCGCCGCTTACGCCCCCGCTATAGCAGGCGCGCACGATCACCGGAACCCGCGCGGAGCGCCGCAGATGAGCCCCCTGCCCCAGACCATGACCTGTGTCGAGATCAGCACCCCAGGCGGCCCCGAGGTACTGAAGCCCGCGACACGTCCGACGCCCATGCCACGCGACGGCGAAGTGCTGATCAAGGTCGCGGCCGCCGGCGTCAATCGCCCCGACATCGCCCAGCGCGCCGGCGTCTATCCGCCGCCGCCCGGCGCGTCGGATCTGCCCGGCCTCGAATGCTCCGGCACCATTGCCGCGATCGGCGCAGGCGTCGGCGGCTGGAGCATCGGTGACGCGGTCTGCGCGCTGACGCCCGGCGGCGCCTATGCCGAGTACGTGACCGTGCCGGCGCCGCAATGCCTGCCGCCGCCCCAGGGCTTCGACATGCTGCACGCCGCAGCCTTGCACGAGACCTACTTCACCGTCTGGCACATCGTCTTTGAGCGCGGCCAGCTCAAGGCCGTCGAGACCCTGCTGGTGCATGGCGGCGCCAGCGGCATCGGCACCACGGCGATCCAGCTCGCCAAGGCGCTGGGCTGCACGGTGGTCACCACCGTGCGCAATGCCGAGAAGGCGGCGGCCGTGAAGGCGCTCGGCGCCGACCACGCCATTCTTTACAAGGACAACGACTGGGCGGCCGAGGCGAAGGCCAAGGTGAAAGGCGTCGACGTCGTGCTCGACATGGTCGGCGGCGACTACATCGGCAAGGACATCGAGCTGCTCAAGCCCGACGGCCGCCTGGTGATC
>CAYNOF010000912.1:0-7400 GCA_964398335.1 uncultured Rhizobiaceae bacterium | reverse complement strand
TCGAGCAGGGTGGCGGGATCGTTGGTCGGCGCCGGCATCGGCTGGTCGGGCAGCTCGCTGAGCTCCTCGAGCTTGTACTGCGTGTCCTTCAGCCACTGCTCGTAGGGCTCGGCCTCGGCCAAGGTGCGCTTGATCTCCTCGTCGTCGATGATGCGACCTTCCTCGAGGTCGATCAGCAGCATCTTGCCGGGCTGCAGGCGCCACTTCTTGACGATCTTCTCCTCGGGAATCGGCAGCACGCCGGACTCCGAGGCCATGATCACGTGATCGTCGTCGGTGACGATATAGCGCGCCGGGCGCAGGCCGTTGCGGTCGAGCGTGGCGCCGATCTGGCGGCCGTCGGTGAAGGCGATCGAGGCCGGGCCGTCCCACGGCTCCATCAGCGCGGCGTGGTACTCGTAGAACGAGCGACGCTTCTGGTCCATCAGCGGGTTGCCGGCCCACGCCTCGGGGATCAGCATCATCATCGCGTGCGACAGCGGATAGCCGCCGGCGACCAGCAATTCGAGCGCGTTGTCGATGCAGGCGGTGTCGGACTGGCCGTGCGGGATCAGCGGCCACATCTTGTCGAGGTCGGCGCCCAGCAGCTCCGATTCGAGCGTGCGGCGGCGCGCGTACATCCAGTTGACGTTGCCGCGCACCGTGTTGATCTCGCCGTTATGGGCGATGAAGCGGTAGGGGTGCGCCAGCTTCCACGACGGGAAGGTGTTGGTCGAGAAGCGCTGGTGCACCAGGCACAGTGCCGACTCGGTCAGCGGGTCGCGCAAATCGTCGTAGAAGCTCTCGACCTGATGGGCGAGCAGCAGGCCCTTGTAGACCACGGTGCGCGTCGACACCGAGGGCATGTAGAGCTGCGACAGGCCGGGCAGCTTCTTCTTCTTCTCGAGCTGCGCCAGCGGGTTCTGCGTCTGCTTGCGGATCACCAGGATCTTGCGCTCGAAGGCGTCCTGGTCCTTGGTGTTGGGACCGCGGCCGATCAGGCACTGCTTGATGACGGGCATGGTCTCGATGACCCGCTTGCCCAGCCCCTCGAGGTTGGTCGGCACGTCGCGCCAGCCCAGCAGGACCTGGCCCTCGACCTTGATGAAATGCTCGAACTGCTTGATGGCGTAGGCGCGCGCCTTGTCGTCCTGCGGCAGGAAGCACATCGCCACGGCGTACTCGCCCGGCGGCGGCAAAGCGACGCCGGTGCGGCTGGCCCAGGCGCGCAGCAGCTTGTCGGGCATCTGGATCATGCAGCCGGCGCCGTCGCCGACCAGCGGATCGGCGCCGACGGCGCCGCGGTGATCCAGGTTGACGAGGATCTGCAGGCCCTGGCGGATGATGTCGTGCGATTTGCGGCCCTTGATGTTGGCAACAAAGCCGACGCCGCACGAATCGTGCTCGTTTGTGGGGTCGTAGAGCCCCTGTCTCGGTGGCAGAGCCATCGCGATCATCCCTGCTACAGTGCTCGGTCGTCAGGAGACGAGCGACCCGGGCGTCCCGCCCGCCCGAAGTCGCAAGCACGTTGTATGCCGCAAAGCTTTGGGGAAAGCGACTCGATTCGTCAGTATTATTGTCTTATTTTTGCAGTCACTCGCATCAAAATGTCATGAATTCGTATTCGATTGATGCTTTATATCGCATTCTGTACCGATACGGTACCAAACGGAATCCCTCTGCGCAGTGGGGCGTTTAGCTGACGGCGGCGCCCCGGAACCTGACTTGCTGCGGCGCAGCAATATCCGTATAAGCCCCTCCGACCCCTCCGGAAAGCGTACCAATGAAGCTCCGCAACATCGCGATCATCGCGCACGTCGACCATGGCAAGACGACCCTGGTCGATGCGTTGCTGCGCCAGAGCGGCACCTTCCGCGACAACCAGCAGGTCGCCGAGCGCGCCCTGGACTCCAACGACCTGGAGCGCGAGCGCGGCATCACCATCCTCGCCAAGTGCACCTCGGTGGTGTGGAAGGACACGCGCATCAACATCGTCGACACGCCGGGCCACGCCGATTTCGGCGGCGAGGTCGAGCGCATCCTGTCGATGGTCGACGGCGTGGTGGTGCTGGTCGACGCCGCCGAGGGCGTGCTGCCGCAGACCAAGTTCGTCACCGGCAAGGCGCTGCGCCTGGGCCTGCGGCCGATCGTGGTGATCAACAAGATCGACCGGCCCGACGCGCGCCCCGACGAGGTGCTGAACGAGATCTTCGATCTCTTCGTCGCGCTCGACGCCAACGACCAGCAGCTCGACTTCCCGACGCTCTACGCCTCGGGCCGCCAGGGCTGGGCCGATCCGGAGCTGAACGGCGCGCGCAAGGACCTCGCGCCGCTGTTCGACCTGATCGTCGGCCACGTGCCGGCGCCCAAGGTCGAGGCCGACGCGCCGTTCCGCATGCTGGTCACGACCCTGGAATACGACTCCTTCCTCGGCCGCGTGCTGACCGGCCGCATCCTCAGCGGCTCGGTGAAGTCGAACGCGACGGTCAAGGCGCTGTCGCGCACCGGCAGCCTGATCGAGCAGACCCGCATCACCAAGCTGCTGGCCTTCCGCGGCCTGGAGCGCACCGGCGTCGAGACCGCCGAGGCGGGCGACATCGTCGCCATCGCCGGCTTCAAGACCGCGACCGTCGCCGACACGATCTGCGAGCCGGCCGTCGAGCAGCCGATCGAATCGCAGCCGATCGATCCGCCGACGCTTGCCATGACCTTCTCGGTCAACGACTCGCCGCTGGCCGGCCGCGAGGGCGACAAGGTCACCAGCCGCATGATCCGCGCCCGGCTGTTCCGCGAGTCCGAGGGCAACGTCGCCATCCGCGTGCGCGAGACCGAGAACGCCGACGCCTACGAGGTCGCCGGCCGCGGCGAGCTGCAGCTCGGCGTGCTGATCGAGACCATGCGCCGCGAGGGCTTCGAGCTCGCCATCAGCCGACCGCGCGTGCTGTTCCGCGCCGATCCGCAGACCGGCCAGCAGATGGAGCCGATCGAGGAAGTGGTCGTTGACGTCGACGAGCAGTTCTCCGGCGTCGTGGTCGACAAGCTCTCGCAGCGCCGCGCCGAGATGACCGAGATGCGGCCCAGCGGCGCCGGCAAGGTGCGCATCGTCTTCCACGCGCCGTCGCGCGGCCTGATCGGCTATCACGGCGAGTTCCTCACCGACACGCGCGGCACCGGCGTGATGAACCGGCTGTTCCACAGCTACGGCGCGCATCGCGGCCCGATCGGCGGCCGCTCGAAGGGCGTGCTGATCGCCAACGGCATGGGCGAGGCGGTGGCCTACGCGCTGTGGAACCTCGAGGATCGCGGGCCCATGTTCATCGACCCGGGCACCCAGGTCTACGAGGGCATGATCATCGGCGAGCACACGCGCGACAGCGACCTCGAGGTCAATCCGCTGAAGGGCAAGCAGCTCACCAACATCCGCACGACGTCCAAGGACGAGGCGGTGCGCCTGACGCCGCCGCGCAAGATGAGCCTCGAGCAGGCCATCACCTATGTCGAGGACGACGAGCTGGTCGAGATCACCCCCAAGGCGATCCGCCTGCGCAAGCGCCTGCTGCAGCCCGAAGACCGCAAGCGGGCGAAGAAGCAGGCGGCGGCGAACGCCTGAGAGTCAGTCGAAAGGATTGACGACTGCGACACCGGTTGGGGCGAAGTCCCGCGCGTTGCGCGTGACGACGGCAAAACCGTGAGTGAGCGCGGTCGCGGCGATCAATCTGTCCTCTGTCCTGGCCGAGGGATTCTCGGCCATGAGCAGACCCCACCGTTGAGCGATCACGCGATCGATCGGCAAGATTCTCTCACCGAACTGTGTCTCGATTGCCGTGACCCACTCGGCCAGCCGCGCCGCACGGGCGCGGTTGCGCGCTTGCGCCATCGCCACACCCTTGTGCAGCTCACCGATCGTGATCGCGCTCAAGTAGAGCTCGGTCATTTCGTTGTCGGCAAGCCATTGCCGCACGCCGTCGTTGGGACGACTGGCGATGGTATCCGAGAGGATGTTGGTGTCGAGCAGGAACACTCAGGTTCCCGCAAACGGATCGCCACGTCGCGCCCGTGAGCGCCGACGCTCGGCATCGAGGTCGATACCCATGTCTTCGAGGCCGATACGGGGGGCATCCAGCAGGAACCTGGCGAGGCTCGGCTTCGAGTTGGGGCCGGCAAGTCGGTCGTATTCGTCTCGCGAGAGCACGACGGCGACTGGCTTGCCATGTCGCGTGATTTCCTGCGGACCTTCGCGCAGCGCCGCCTCGACCAGCTCGCTGAAGCGGTTCTTGGCGTGCTGCAGCTGCCATGTCGCGGTCGCGCCCTTGAACGGCCTCGCCTTGGGTTCGGCGAGACCGCGGGGCCTGAGCGGGCGGTGCGGTTTGGAGGGCTTGCGGGCCATCCCTGGATTCTAGCCAGTCTAGCCAGAATTCACAAATGGCCGCCGGTGAGCGAGGCGCGCTGGGAGATCTCGATGTGGTTGCCGTCGGGGTCGCAGACGAAGGAATAGCGCACGGTCTCGCCCAGCACGCGCAGCGGCGCGCCTTCCTCGCCGCCGCGGGCGAGGATGCCTTCATGCTCCTTTGCCGCGTCCCAGATCTGCACGGTGGTGTAGCGGTAGCCGGGCGCGCGCCACTCCTTGCTCTTCTCGACCTTGCCTTCCTCGCCGACGATCACCAGCGAATCGCCGCCGCGATAGACGCCGCGGGCGACGGCCTCGAACTGCATGACGTGGCGATAGAAGTGCTCGGTGGCGTCGCGGTTGTTGACGCGCAGCACGACGCCGATGCCGACGACGCCTTCGCAGCCCTTGGGCACCAGGCTGACGCGATTGCCGTCGGGGTCGATCAGGTGACGCGGCGCGTCGAGGCCCTCGCGCGCGATCAGCAGCTCGACGATTCCGGAGGGCGGGAGCTGCGGCAGCGGATCGCGCGCGTGGTTCATCTTGAGGATCGAGCCGTTCATGTGGTGGCGGTGCTGCTGCATGCCGCCGCCCAGCTTGCCGAGGTGGTCGTAGGGCAGGCCGACCGGGCCCTGCCAGAAGGCGAGCTGCGCGTCGCGCTGGTTGCTGAACAGGCCGACATCGATGTGGTTCTTCGCGAGGTTCATGCTCGCCACCATGGACTCAAGCGGCGACTTCGCCAAGACTTCGCCTTCGTGTCCTTCTTCCTCGCCCTCGTCGTCGACGGCCTGCTCGCCGGATCGATCTATGCGCTGATCGCGCTGGCCTTCGTCGTCGTCTACAAGGCCGCGCGCATCATCAACTTCGCGCTGGGCGAATGCGTCATGCTGGGCGCGCTGCTGGTGGCCTTCGGCCTGCATGGTCTGGGATTGGGGCTGGCCGGTGCGCTGCTGCTGGCCGCCCTGGGCATGGCCGCGCTGGCGCTGCTGTTCAGCCGGCTGGTGCTGCGTCGCCTATTCGGCGCGCCGCTGATCTCGCTGATCATGGTGACCCTGGGGCTGGGCGCGCTGATCCGCGGCGGCGGCACGATCATGCTGGGCGGCGTGCCGCGCGAGATCGCGCTGCCGATCGACCGCACGCCGATCGACGCGGGCGGCCTGCAGATCGGCACCGATCGGCTGGTGGCGGCGATCATCGCCGCGCTGTGCGTGGCCTTCGTTGCCTGGTTCCACCACCGCAGCCGTACCGGCGTGGCCTTGCGCGCCATCGCCGAGGATCGCGCGGCGGCGATGGCCTCGGGCATCGACGTGCAGCGCTACGTGGCACTCGCCTGGGTGGCGATGGGCATCATCTGCGTCGCAGCCGGCACGCTGTGGACGTTCGTGTCGGGCGGCGGCTTCAGCGTGGCGCTGGTCGGGCTGAAGGTCTTCCCGATCGTCATCATCGGCGGTCTCGACAGCATCCCGGGCACCCTTGTCGGCGCCATGGCCGTGGGCGTGCTGGAAAGCCTCGCCGCGGGCTACCTCGATCCCGGCTTCGGCACCGTCGCCGCGTGGCTGGTGCTGGTCCTCGTGCTGATGCTGCGCCCGCACGGCCTGTTCGGCACGCCGCGCGTCGAGCGCGTCTAGGCGGCACGCACCGCCGGCAGCACTTCCTTCTCGAACAGGGCGCGGCCCACGGCGGCGTCGTTGGCATCGGCGCCGCGCGTCGCGCCCGAAGTGGCGATGCGCTCCAGGCCCAACCCGGCCAGCGACTCGAAGCGCTTCACGCAGGCCTCGGGCGGGCCGACGACGGCGAAGCGGTCGATGAACTCGTCGGTCAGCGTCGTGGCCTGTTGCGAGTCGCCGCGCGTATGGGCGCGCATGTCGTAGGCGTTGCGCAGGTTGTTCAGCACGTCGCGGTCCTTGCCCTGCAGCGGCCCGCTGGTCCTGCCGTGCATCACCGAGAAGCGCGCGAAGGTGGTGAGCCCGCCGCGCACCAGGCTGCGCGCGACCTCGATGTCGGCGTGGCAGCCCGCGTTGACGTAGGCGCCATAGGTGATGCCGTCGGGGTCGAGGCCGGCGTCCTTGCGCGTCTTGCGCGCCAGCTCGATGCCCCAGGCGATGCGATCCACGTCGGCACCGAGCGTGAACATGATCCGGTCGGCGTGCAGCGCCGAGATCGCGATCACCTTCGGGCCGCTGGCGGCGACCTCGACCGGGACCTTGGCGCCTTCGGCGATCCAGGCGATGCGGCTGGCCGAGGGCGCATTGGCGAGCTCGAGCTCCGACATCGGCGGTGCCACGTCGAGCGGGATGTCGATGTCGTCGAACGCCACCGACTCACCGCGCAGGTAGATCTGCAGCTGCCGGAGATAGCGCTCGAACTGCGCCAGCCTGGCCGGTGCGCGGCCCAGATGCGCCAGCGCCGAGTCGCCGCGGCCGATGCCCAGCACGGCGCGGCCCTGCGAGATGCGGTTCACCGAGGTGATCGAGTTCGCCGTGACCGCCGCATGGCGGGTGACGGAATTGGTGACGCCGGTGCCCAGGCCGAGCTTCGTGGTCACCGTCGCGGCCATCGCCAGCGCGACATAGGGATCGCCGGAGAGGTTCTGCGAGTCGACCACCAGCAGGCCGTCCCAGCCGGCGGCCTCGGCCTGCTGCGCCACACGCATCGTGCCGCGCGGCGACGCGACAGTCGTTGTCCAGAGTTGCATGGGCTTCCCCGCTCTACGGCCTCGGCCCTCTTCTACACCAACTGTCCGCGCAACGCGTTCTTTACGGGTGCGTTGCAGTCGGATGAGCGAGTCCAGACACGGCGAGACCCTGGAGCAGCAGGCCACGCATGCGACGGACGAGGCGCGCATGCTGCTGCCGGGCGTCCAGGCGCTGCTCGGCTTCCAGCTGGTCGCCGTCTTCAACAACCGGTTCAACGACCTGTCCGATTTCGACCAGCGGATACACCTGGTGTCGGTGCTGCTGGTGGCATTGGCCATGGCGCTGATCATGACGCCGGCCGCCTACCATCGCCAGGTCGGGCGGGGCGTCGTGACGGA
>CAYNOF010000911.1:0-1303 GCA_964398335.1 uncultured Rhizobiaceae bacterium | reverse complement strand
CGCGCGTCGACCTCAAGGCCGACCGCGCCGCCAGCCGCCTGCTCGTCCACGCCGCCCATCTCGAGGACGGCGCCAAGCCGGCCGAGGTTGCCGGACCGCTGCGCGCCGAATTGCGCCTGATGGCCGACTGGCTGGGCCTGGAACACGTCTCGGCCACGCCCATCGGATCGCTGGGCCGCGCGCTGGCGAAGTAGCGTGGGACCGCCGGCGCTCCCGGCTACTTCCGGTTCATCCGATTCTTCACCAGATCGTCGACCACCGCCGGGTCGGCCAAGGTCGAGGTGTCGCCGAGATTGCCGAACTCGTCCTCGGCGATCTTGCGCAGGATGCGGCGCATGATCTTGCCCGAGCGGGTCTTGGGCAGGCCGGGCGCCCACTGGATCAGATCGGGCGAGGCGATCGGGCCGATCTCCTTGCGCACCCAGCCGACCAGCTCCTTGCGCAGATCCTCGCTGGGCTCGACGCCGACTTTCAAGGTGACATAGGCGTAGATGCCCTGGCCCTTGATGTCGTGCGGATAGCCGACGACGGCCGACTCGGCGACCACCTGGTGCGCCACCAGCGCGCTTTCGACCTCGGCGGTGCCCATGCGATGGCCGGAGACATTGATCACGTCGTCGACGCGGCCGGTGATCCAGTAATAGCCGTCGGCGTCGCGCCGGCAGCCGTCGCCGGTGAAGTAGTTGCCCTTGTAGGTCGAGAAGTAGGTTTCGACGAAGCGCTTGTGGTCGCCATAGACCGTGCGCATCTGGCCCGGCCACGAGTCGGTGAGGATCAGATTGCCCTCGGCGGCGCCCTCCAGGACCTTGCCCTCGGCATCGACCACGGCGGGCTTGATGCCGAAGAACGGCTTGGTCGCCGATCCGGGCTTCAGGTCGGTGGCGCCGGGCAGCGGCGTGATCAGGATGCCGCCGGTCTCGGTCTGCCACCAGGTGTCGACGATCGGGCAGCGCGAATCGCCCACCACGCGGTGGTACCACAGCCACGCTTCGGGGTTGATCGGCTCGCCCACCGAGCCCAGCAGGCGCAACGAGGCGCGGGAGGTCTTCTTCACCGGGCCCTCGCCCTCGCGCATCAGCGCGCGGATCGCCGTGGGCGCGGTGTAGAAGATGCTGACCTTGTGCTTGTCGACCACGTTCCAGAAGCGGCTGGAATCGGGATAGTTCGGCACGCCCTCGAACATCAGGGTCGTGGCGCCGTTGGAGAGCGGGCCGTAGACGATGTAGCTGTGGCCGGTGACCCAGCCCACGTCGGCCGTGCACCAGTAGACGTCGCCCTCGTGGTAGTCGAAGACGTACTGGTG
>CAYNOF010000910.1:0-1232 GCA_964398335.1 uncultured Rhizobiaceae bacterium | reverse complement strand
GCGGCGGCGATACGCTGGAGCGGCGGCTCTCGCCGCTGCTGGCGCCGGTCGTGGCCAAGGCCGGCGAGACGGTGCTGCTCGCGGTGCCGACCGAGGACCATCGCGAGGTGCGCTACATCGCCATCGCCGACGGCCCGCAGGCGGTGCGCTATGCCGCCACCATCGGCCTGCGCCGGCCGCTCTACTGCACTGCCTCGGGCCGCGCGGTGCTGGCCTTCAGCGACCCTGCTATTGTTCGCGATTACCTCGCGCACGCGCCGCGCCCACAGCACACGCCGCAGACCGCGACGTCGAAGGCGGCGCTGCTCGACATCATCGCCGAGGTGCGCCGCGCCGGCGTGGCCGAGACGCGCGACCAGATGTTCATCGGCCTGTGGGGCTTCGGCGCGCCGGTATTCGACGCGCAGCGCAACGTCGTGGCCTCGCTGATGATCGCCGCCCCGGCCGACCGCGCGCGCCGCAAGCGCGCCGTGCTGGTGGCCGCCGTGCGCGAAGGTGCCGAGGAGATGTCGCGCGTGCTGGGTCTCAGCGGAGAGTACATCTCCCCGCGCTGACGCGAGTCCTGCTTTCCCGGAGGAGGAAGGCATGACGTTCACATGGTTCCGCATGGTCTCACCGGCAGAGTGGCGTCGATGATGTCCAGGCGGAACGGCTGGCGGAAATCGGCGGCGATGCGCGCGACCCGGTCGATCGCCGGCATCAGCTCGCGCGCGAGGTCGCGGCCCTGGAGGCGCCAGCGCGCGGCATACCGCGCCACGTCGGTGGGCAGATCGGCTCCCCAGGCGCGCCGCAGCGCCTGCTCGACGGCGCTCAGCCACGCCGCCTCGTCCACGGCAAGGACATCGGGCGCGGCTTCGGACCGGGACGGTGGGCCGAGGGCGACGGACGTGGACGGCGGGTCGGCTTGCCCTTGCTGCGCCTCGTCCAGCGCCGCGCGTGCCTCGTGCAATTCCTGCTCGGGCTGCCGATTCTCTTGGTTGCTATGGTCGAGCTGGCGCCGCTGGTCCGCGCGCGTCTTGTCGAGCTGCTGCTGCAGCCGCCGATACTCTTCTTCTCTATGGTTGAGCGCGCGTTCGTAGGTCGCGCAGCGGTCCTCGTAGCGCTGCCGGTCCTCGGCGGTCAGCCCCGGTGCCGGCTTCCGGACCAGCACGCCCAGCTGTTTCGTGAGCGCCGCCAGCGCCTGCAGCTTGCCGAGCTTCAGGGTGACCCGCTGCTCGCCGTTTCTATGGTCT
>CAYNOF010000909.1:0-5763 GCA_964398335.1 uncultured Rhizobiaceae bacterium | reverse complement strand
CAACCGCGACCACGCACTGGCGCGCACGCCGGAGGCGCGCGTGCTGATTGGCCTGATGCGCGATCTCGACCCGGCGCTGGTCGTCGACGCGCACGAGTTCAGCGTGATCGGCGCCTGGGTGCGCAACTTCGGCGGCCTGGCGCGGCCCGACGTGCTGATCCAGGCCGCCACCCAGGCCAATCTCACGCCGGCCATCGCGCTGTTGCAGGACGGCACCTTCCTACCCGCCTTGCGCAACGCCTTCGACGCGCAGGGCCTGGTCCACGACTGGTATTTCTTCGCCGATCGCGATCCGAAGGTCGTCAACATGGGCGGCATCGAGCCGGAACTGGCACGCAATGCCGGTGGGCTGCGCCACGCCGCCAGCATCCTGGTCGAGACGCGCGGCATCGGCATCGGCCGCACCAACTGGAAGCGCCGGGTTTTCTCCCATGTCATCGCCATGGAGACCGCGCTGCATGTCGCGGCGAAGAACGCGCTGGCGCTCAACGTCGCGCGCGACGAATCGCGTCGTTTCGATCTTGTGCGCGATCCCGCCCGCATGCTGGTCGTGCGCGCCCGCCCGTCGTCGGAGCGGCGCGACATGGTGTTCGTCGATCCCGCCAGCGGCGCGCTGCGCACGGTGAGCGTCGACTGGCGCTCCTCGCTGACCCTGGTGCCCGAGGTGATTCGGTCCAGGCCATGGGGCTATGTGCTGCCGCCCTCGGCCGAGGCTGTGGCGCGCCGCCTGGTCGAGCTGGGCATCGCCGTCGACAGGCTGGGTGCCCCGGCGACGCTGACGGTCGAGCGCTATCGCACCCTGGGTATCGAACGCGGCATCGGCGACACCGTCCGGGGCCGCTTCGACCTGGAGAAGGGCGAGGCGCTGATCCCCGTCGGCAGCTTTCTGGTCACGCTCGATCAACGGCTGGCGACGCTCGCGGCGCTGCTGCTCGAGCCGGACAGCGACTCCGGCTATGTCGCCCATCGCCTGATCGCCCTCGACGGCGGGGATCGCGTGCCATTCCTGCGAATCATCGACGGTTTCGACACGCACGTGTTGGCGCTGCACCCCGTGCAATGAGATAATCACGTTGTATGGCAGGGGCTGACGACACCATTTATGCGCTCGCCACGGCGGCGCCCACGCGGCTTTCCGGGGCCGGTATCGCGGTCATCCGGGTTTCCGGCAAACGCGCCGGCGACGCCTATGTCTTCCTGACCGAACCGGGCGCCTTCGCGCGCGGCTTCTCGGCGCGTGATCCCAGCCTGCCGACGCCGCGCAAGGCGATGGTCAAGGCGATCCTCGATCCCGAGACCGGCGAGGTGATCGATCGCGGCCTGGCGCTGTGGTTTCCGGCGCCCGGCTCCTACACCGGCGAGACGGTGGCCGAGTTCCACATCCATGGCGGCCGAGCGGTGATCACCGCGGCGCTGGCGGCGCTGGCCAAGCTCGATTTCTGCCGTCTCGCCGAGGCCGGCGAGTTCACGCGGCGCGCCTTCGAGAACAACAAGCTCGACCTGACGTCGGCCGAGGCAATCGCCGACCTGGTGGCGGCGGAGACCACGGCGCAGCGCCGCCAGGCCCTGCGCCAGTACGACGGCGCGCTGTTTCGCCTGTACGACGGCTGGCGCGACGTCCTGCTGCGCGCGGTGGCGCATCTCGAGGCCAGCATCGATTTTCCCGACGAGGGTTTGCCGGCCAACGTGGTCGCCAGGGTCTGGCCCGAACTTGCGCGCCTGCGCGGCGAGATCGCCGAGCACCTCAACGACCGCCGCGGCGAGAGGCTGCGCGACGGCGTGACCATCGCCATCATCGGTCCGCCCAATGCCGGCAAGTCCTCACTGCTCAACCTGATCGCCAGGCGCGCGGCGGCGTTCTTCGCGGCGTCGGCGGGCACGACGCGTGACGTGATCGAGGTGCATCTCGATCTCGGCGGCTATCCGGTGACCATCGCCGACACCGCGGGCCTGCGTGCCTCGAGCGATCCGATCGAGCAGGAGGGCGTGCGCCGCGCCAAGGCGCGCGCCAGCGACGCCGATATCCGTATCCTGGTCGTGGAGGCGACCGGCGACTGGCGGCGCGCTGCGCACGACATCTGGAGCACGGCCGACGTGTGGAACGGCGCCAGCGATCTGATCGTGATCAACAAGACCGATCTGCTGCCCGACAAGGGCGCCGCCGTCGACGTCATGGCCGATGACGTGGATGCCGATGGTACGCGGCGGGCGACCTATCTCGGCGTCTCGGCGCTATCGGGCCAGGGCGTGCCGCAACTGCTCGAACGGCTGCAGACCACTGTGGCGACGATGCTCGGCGACGTCGAGGCGGTGGGCGAGACCACCACGCTGCTGGCGCGGGCCGCCGACACCCCGCCACCGCTCACCCGCGCGCGGCACCGCGAGGCGCTGACGCACTGCGCTGCGGCGCTCGACCGTGCCATGGAGCAGGCGAGCACCGATCCTGACCTGCCGGAACTGGTCGCCGAGGACCTCCGGCTGGCTGCCCGCTCGCTGGCGCGGCTCACCGGCCGGATGGACGTCGAAGACATGCTCGACGTCGTGTTCCGCGACTTCTGTATCGGGAAGTAGATGGGAGCACCGGCGAGATGCCGGCGCTCTCAATGATTTACTCGGCGGCGATTGCCGGAGCTTGGCTGGCCGGAGCGGCGGGCGCGGAGGGCAGCACGAAGCGGAAGCGCGCGCCGCGGCCCTCGAGGTTCTCGGCCGAGATGGTGCCGCCCATCTGGCGCACGATCTCGTAGCTGATCGACAGGCCCAGGCCGGTGCCCTTGCCGCCGGGCTTGGTGGTGAAGAACGGCTCGAACAGGCGCGGCAGGACATGCGCGGGGATGCCCGGGCCGTTGTCCTCGACGTCGACGATGACGCTGTCGGCCTTGGGATAGGCATGCAGGCGGATCGCCGGCGGCACGTCGCCGGGCTTCTCCAGCATGGCGTCGCGCGCGTTGAGCATCAGGTTGATCACCACCTGCTGCAGGCGGTTGGCGTGGCCCAGAACCTGGCCGCAACCCTCCTCGAGCTGCAGCTCGGTGGCGACGCTGGCCAGGCGCAACTGCTCGTGTACCAGGTCGGCCGCGCCGCGCAGCGCGTCGGGCACAGAGAACGCCATCGGCTGGTCGTCGGGCTTGCGCGCGAAGATGCGCAGGTCGCGGATGATGGTCGAGGCGCGCTCGGTCTGGTTGGCGATGCGCTCCAGCTTGCGCTCGGCGAAGTCCTTCAGCTCGGCCGGGATCTGCTCCGGCTCGGCGAGCTGGAATTCCTCGCTCAGGGTCTCGGCGGCGAGACGGATCACCGCCAGCGGCTGGTTGATCTCGTGCGCGATGCTCGAGGCCATCTCGCCCAGGGTAGCGAGGCGCGAGGCGTCGAACAGGCGGACCTCGGCGGCGCGCCGCGCCGTCTCGTCGACGCCCAGCAGCACCAGGTGGCGCATGCGGCCGTCCTCGGCGTAGTCGGCCTGCGCCGTGACGCGGATGATGCGCTTCTCGTGCCGGGTATCGATCAGGGCGACGTCGAACTCGACCGGCGCCGGCGCATGCGCGCCATCGGCCACGGCGAAGGTCTCGACCAGCCGCACATCGGGCGGGCAGGGGATCACGACATCGAGCGGCTGGCCGACGACATCCTCGTGGCTGCGCCCGGTGAGCGCGAGGAAGCCGCTGTTGGCCATGGTGACGCGGCCGTCGCGATCGACCAGCAGGATCAGCGCGCCGCTGGAATGCACGATCGAGTTCAGGCGGCTCATCTCGTTGCGCAGCTGCAGGACGAGATGGTGCTGCTTGTGGATGTCGCGGATGACGCCGGAGATCGCACGGTTGCCGGCCTCGTCGGACTCGCCGGCGCCGAGACGGATCTCGACGTAGCGCGCGGCGCCGTCGGGCCGCACGGCGCGGCAGACCACGGTGAGCGGCGCGCCGCGCGGGTGCACGCTGCGCATCGCGCGGCGCACCTTGTCGTGGTCCTGCTCGTGGAACAGCGAGAGGATGTCGCGGCCGTTGAGGCTGTCGGCGGCGTAGCCCAGGAAGCGGGTCACGCGGGCGCTGATATAGGTGATCTTTCCGGCGCGATCGCAGGAGAACACGACGTCGGCCAGCGAGTTCACCAGGCTCTCGTAGCGCCGGCGGCTGGACTGCAGCTCGTTCTCGCGGCGCTTCAGCGGCGTGATGTCGAGCTGCATGCGCACGCGCCCGCCATTGGCCAGGCTGACGCCGAAATTGCGCTGCCAGGAGCCGTCGGCGGCGGGCGAGTCATAGGGTTCGCCGGCCTGGAAGCCCTCGAGCTGCAGCTGTCGCGTCGCCGCCCAGTCGTGGTCGGGCTGGTTCGCGCGCTCCTGGTCGATGAACTCGTCGAGCAGCTCGGGAAAGGTCTTGCCCAGCGCGTGCGGGCCGACGACGGCGCCGTTGAGCTCGACGGAGCGCTGGTTATAGAGCAGCAGCCGCTCGCCGCGGTCGTAGAGGCCGAACGACACGGGCAGCGCGTCGATCGCCTCGAGCAGCAGGCGCGTGGTGCCGGTGGCACGGGCGCGTTCGGCGTTGATGGCGAGCGTGCGATGGGCCAGCAGCATCAGGATGATGGTCAGCAGCACGGTGAGCGCCACGGCGCCGGCGACGAAGCGCGACTGGCGCGCGTCGACCCAGCCGTTGATCGCGCCGAGGTCGTAGCCGACGGTGACGATCAACGGCGTGCCCTCGAGGCGACGATAGAACGACAGGCTCGGACCGTTGGCGCCGTCACGCTCCAGGCGGCCGGTGGCGGCGTTGCGCGCGGCCTCGGCGACGTCAGGCGCCCTGGCGCCCGCGGCCAGCGCGGGCTGCAGCGCATAGGAGCGCGCGCGCAGCACGCCGTCGGTGCCGATCATCTCGATATAGCCGCCGGCGTCGAGTTTCAGGCCGCGCCAGGAATCGGCGAAATATGCGGGATCGACCGCGGCGACAATGATGCCGATCAGCGTGCCGTCGGCGCGGCGCACCGCGCGCGACACATGCATCGACCACTTGCCGCTGACCCGGCCGACGACCGGCTCGCTGATCAGCAGTCCCGACGTTGCGTCACGCAGGTGGGTGGCGACGCTGCTGCGGGTCGAGAAGTCCGGGCCGTCGGCGATCAAGCCTTCATTGGTCTGCACCAGCCGGCCATTGGCGTCGACCAGGCTGAGCAGGATCAATTGGTCGAGCGTGATCACGCCGTCGTTGACCAGCTCGCGCAGCGAGATCTTGCCGTCGGTACGGCGCATCTCGTGAGCGACGAAGCGCAGGCGCTCGTCGACATTGGCCAGGGTACGCAGCACCTGCTCGCCGACGACGCCGGTCAGGCTCTCGGCGTCGCGATAGGCCGCCTCGCGGGCGTCGTGCCGGGCGCTATCCATGAGCTGCAGGGTGACGATGGCGATAAGGCCGATCATCATCACGCCGATCAGCAACACGAGGCGCAGCTCGCGGACGAGCGACCACAGCCCGAGCGCCGTCTTCTCGCCCAGGGCCGGCGCCAGGACCTGCTGCGCATGCTCGACCGAAAGCGCCGTGGCCTCGCGGTCGGACGCGGGCGAACGGCTATCGGACATGGCCACGGTTCAGTCTCTTTCGTCGAAGGTTGGCGCTAACGATCGTCGCCGGAGCCGTTGCGCGGGCGCACGCCGGCCTGGATGGCGCGGTTGAGCTCGGACAGGCTGAAGGGCTTGAGCAGCACGTGCTCGGCGCCCGACGCCTCGGCCTGGTCGATGCCTTCCTGGTCGAGGTGGCCGGTCATCGCCACACGGCGCGGCTGGTT
>CAYNOF010000908.1:0-2487 GCA_964398335.1 uncultured Rhizobiaceae bacterium | reverse complement strand
CGCGTGCGGCGGCCGGCGTAGATCTCCCCGTCAGACCACGCCCGCCCGTTCCGCCAGCGCGATCAGCGCCGCGCGGTTGGTGCCGGAGTAGCAGCGCCCCAGCGCATCGCGCCAGCTCAGCCAGACATAGCGGCCGTGCTCGTCGGGGTGCAGCCTCGCGGCGAACGGTGCTGCGACCTCGACGCCGAAAGTGTGCTCGACGTTATGCGTGACGTCGGGTGCGTAGCGCGGCCGCCAGCGGCCGTAGATCTCATAGCGATTGACCAGCCCCCAGTCGCTGAGCGCGTCGCCGACATCGAGTCCTGTCTCCTCGTGCACCTCGCGGCGCGCGGTGTCGGCCAGTGACGCGTCGTGCAGCTCGCGCGAGCCGGTGACCGATTGCCACCAGCCCGGCCAGTCGAGCCGCTCCATCATCAGCACCTTCAGCTCGGGCGTGTGGATCACCACCAGCACCGATTCGGGGATCTTGAAGCTCATCGCTGCGCGGCGAGCTGGGCCACGCGCTCGAGCGCGGCGCGCGGCAGCGGGCCCTTCTCGGCGGCGGCGATCGCCTGCTCGAGATGGTCGAGCGTCGAGTAGCCGATGATCATGGTCGTCATGCCGTCATGCGCGATGGTGAAGCGCATCGCCGCCTCGGTCAGGCTGTTGGCGAAACCCTCGCGGATCAGCATCTCGAAGCGCTTGGCGCGCTCGACGTCGGAGCGGAAGTCGCGGCCCGAGCCGATCGGCTCGACCACCTGCATGGCCAGCGCATGGCGCGCCTCGCTGCCGCTCAGCGCTCCGCCGGCCAGCGCGCGGATGCCGATCACGCCCATGCGCGCCTTCCTGGTGTGCTCGAGCAGGCGGCCGTAATCCTGGCCCGGCGCATTGGCCGGCATCGGCCCGCCGGCGCTGGGGTTGAGCATGTTGTACATCACCTGCGCGGTGTCGAAGGCCTGGGCATCGACGACGCGGCGCAGCGCGCCCGATTCGCCCGTCGCGGTGATACCGGCGAAACGGATCTTGCCGGCGCGGCGCAGCTTCTCGAAGGCCGGCACCACCTCGTCGAGCACCGCCTCGACCTTCATCGAGCCGGCCCGGCCGCTGGTCTCGATGGGATTGTGCAGCTGGAACAGGTCGACCGAGTCGCGGCCCATGCGCTTGAGGCTGGCATCGAGCGCCTCGCCGATCGCCGCGCCGATGCGCGCCATGTCCTCGGGCGCCAGCCGCACCTTGGTGCCGACCACGACATCGGGCTTCAGCCTGGCCAGCACGCGGCCGAGATTGCGCTCGGACTCGCCGTTGCCGTAGAGCGCGGCGGTGTCGAAATAGTTGATGCCGGCCTCCAGCGCGCGCGCCACCGCGCGCTCCTGGTCGGCCGGATCGCCCTTGGTCATCAAGCCGCCGACCGCGCCGCAACCGAAGCCCAGCACCGACGTCTTCAGGCCGGTGCGGCCCAGCGTGCGCATCTCCATGGTGGCCTCCCCTGCTGACGTTGAACCGAGCCTACGCCACTTCGCCCATCCGGGGCCGATCATGTTATATTAACGCCGTTCACCGACTGACAAGCACCGGAGGAACCGCGATGACCTTGTTGGCAGGCTCGGTCCTGGCCATGGCGCTGGCGACGGTGTTCTTCGTCGGCGCGCATTTCCTGATGTCGCACCCCCTGCGCGGTCCGTTGCAGCGCCTGGTCGGCGCCAGGGCGTTCCCGGGCCTCTACGCGCTGATCGTCGGCATCGGCCTGGCGTGGATGGTCTTCGCCCATAGCCGCGCGCCCTATGTCGCGCTGTGGGGCGATCCGATCTGGGCGCGCCACCTGCTGCCGCTGATCATGATCCCCGCCACCCTGCTGGTGGTGATCGGCAACGGCACGCCCAGCCCCGGCACCGCCGGCGCCGAGAGGAAGCCGATCGACTACAGCGAGGGACTGGGCATCCACGCCATCGTGCGCCATCCCGGGCTGTGGGGCTTCGGCCTGTGGGCGCTGGGCCACATGCTGGCCAACGGCGACGCCGCGACGGTGACCCTCACCGCGGGCATCGCCGCTCTCGCCTTCGGCGGCATGGCCGGCATCGACGCGCGCAAGCGCCGCAGCTTTCCCGAGACCTATCCCGCCTTCGTCGCGCACACCTCGAACATCCCGTTCGCCGCCATGCTCGACGGCCGCACGCGTTTCAACTTCAGCAAGATCGGCCTGCGCCGGCTGGCGATCGCGATCGTGGTGTACTTCGTGCTGCTGTTCGGCCACCGCTGGTTCATCGGCCTGAGCGCGCTGCCGGTCTGATGATCAGAACCGCAACCGCATGATCGGCACGAACAGCGCCAGCCCGGCGATGAAGCCGCCGATATGTCCGGCCCAGGCGATGGCATCGCCGCTGGGCGTGGTGGTGAACAGGCCCAGCCCGACCTGCAGCGCCAGCCAGAGGATGGTGAAGGGCACCATCGCGGTCATCCGGCCGGTACTGCGCAGCACGAGCAGCAGCGCGCCGAACAGGCCGCTGATCG
>CAYNOF010000907.1:0-4637 GCA_964398335.1 uncultured Rhizobiaceae bacterium | reverse complement strand
GTGCGCCGACATGCCGCCATCGCAGGCTGCGCGCACGGCGGGATGCGTGGCGTAGGTCTCCTGCACCAGCGTGCCGAGGAAGCAGGTGAACTGCGCCACCTCGCGATCGAGAATCGCGGTGCGAAAATCGACATAGCCGAGGATGCGCTGCAGCGGATCGTCCAGCTTGCGGTAACCGGCGCTCGCGAACACCGCCTCGGTCCACTGATTCCAGTGCGCGACCGCGCCCAGCACCAGGTCTTCCTTGCTCTTGAAGTGGTGGAAGAAGCTGCCCTTGGTGACGCCCGCCTCGGCGCAGATGTCGTCCACGGTGGTGGCCGTGTAGCCCTTGGCGCGGATCACGGTCGATCCGGCTTCGAGCAGGCGCGTCCGGGACGAAGGAGCGGTTGCGGGCGTCATCTCGACAGGTCCATACCTTTTGGTATGGATAGACATACCGACTAGTCGGTATGGAGGCAAGCGCTTTTTATGGGAGGATGGGAAACCCCTGGATTTCGGCGGTGGAAGAAGCGGCCCCTGGCAGCGCCTGGCTCAGGCCGTCTTGGCCTTGAGCTCGTCGAGCTGCTGGCGCGCGCCGGCGATCATGCAGGACAGATCGGACGTGAGCATCACCATGTCGAAGCCGCGTTTCACCGCGCCGGCCGCGAACGCCGCGCTGGCGCAGTGCATGACGCACTTGATCCCGGCCTTGTGCGCTGCCGCGCGGATCTTGTCGCAGGTCGCCATATGGAGCGGATCGGGGTTGTCGCCGCGCGGCGGCAGGCCCAGCGCGAACGACAGGTCGGCCGGCCCGATATAGACGGCGTCGAGGCCGGGCGTGGCGCAGATGGCGTCGAGGTTGGCGAGGCCCTGCTTGGTCTCGATCATGGCCATGACGACGATCTCGTCGTTGGCCTTGGCCACGTAGTCGGCGCCGCCGTACTGCACGGCGCGCACGGGCCCGTTCGAGCGCATGCCGACCGGCGGATAGCGGCACGCCGACACCGCCATCGCGGCTTCCTCGGCGGTATTCACCAGCGGCACGATGATGGCGTAGGCGCCAAGGTCCAGCGCCTTCATGATGGCTGCCGGCTCGTTCCAGGCGACGCGCACGACCGGGACCGTGTCGGTCTGCGAGATCGCCTGCAGCATCGGCCCGACGTCGCTCATCTCAGAGGTGCCGTGCTGCAGGTCGACGCACAGCGCATCGAAGCCCAGGCGAGCCATGACCTCCGCGGTGAAGCCGTGCGAGACGGAAAGCCAGCCCAAGGTCACGCATTTCCCGTCGCGCCACATCTGCTTGATCTTGTTCGGTCGCATGGTCGTCCCTCCAGCATTGCTTGTCGATCACATGACTACTCTAGCCGACATCGGCCGACATGCCTTCATTCATCGACGACGAACCGCCTGGGCCAGCGGCGTGCGCCGTGAATGACGGCCGACACCACAGTCAAATCGTCGGTGGGCTCGTGCGTTGCCTGCTTTCGGGCATCGGCATCGGCCGATCGGCACCAGGTGAGGCCAGCCATCGCGTCGCTTCATCGTGCGGCACGCATCTCGCCGCTGGCGACCGGCTATCGGCCAAGGCACGCTCGATCTGTTCAATGTGGCGGGCGTGGTCCTCGACGAACGCCCGCACCTTGGCGCCGATTTTCACGGAAAGGGTATTACCGTCAGGCATCGTCGCATCCGATCAAGCCTGAGGCGGATTGTCTACCTCCCCGGCCAGTCGGGCTGCGGCTTCTTCTGCACGAAGGCGTCGA
The DNA here is from genome assembly GCA_964398335.1 of uncultured Rhizobiaceae bacterium. Lineage (GTDB taxonomy): Bacteria > Pseudomonadota > Alphaproteobacteria > Reyranellales > Reyranellaceae > JAFAZJ01. The sequence continues at coordinate 2,895 of CAYNOF010000907.1, read as the reverse complement.
TGCCGAGCCTGGCGTCCTCGCGCATCATGCCGCCGGCCATCGCCGCGCTGGCATAGGCGTAGGCCTGCTCGAGGTCCATCGCCATGTGCTTGTGGAACAGCGCCTTGCCCTGCGACAGCACCAGCGGGCTCTTCGAGGCAATGTGCTGCGCCAGCGCCATCGCCGCGCCGTCGAGCTCGGCCTCGGCCACCACGCGCGAGAGCAGGCCGTCGCGCAGCGCGGTCTCGGCGCTGACCGGCTCGCCGGTGAAGAGCATGTCGAGGGCGCGCTTGCTGCCGACGTTGCGGCCCAGCGGCACCGAGGGCGTGCCGCAGAACAGGCCGATATGCACGCCGGGGGTCGCGAACTTCGCCTCGGAGGAGGCGATGGCGAGATCGCATTGCGCCACCAGCTGGCAACCCGCCGCCGTGGCGATGCCGCGCACCTTGGCGATCACCGGCTGCTTCAGGCGGACGATCTTCAGCATCATCGCGCTGCAGCGGCTCATCAGGTCGTAGTGGAAGGCGTAATCCTCGCTCGAGCGCACCTCGCGCAGATCGTGGCCGGCGCAGAAGGCGCGCCCGTTGGCCTGGATCATCACGACGCGGATCGTGTCGTCGGCGTTGAGGCGATCGAACTCCTGGTCGAGTGCGGCGATCAGCGCCGATGACAGCGCGTTCATCGCCCCGGGCCGGTTGAGCGTCAGCACGGCGACGCGGCCATGGTCCTCGCGCAGCAGCACGGGCTCGTTGACGGTTGCGGGATCGGGCATCGCTGCATCCACTGGTTTTGCGCCCGCGCGGGCGATAGGCTTCGTGCCGGGGAGTCTAGACCCGATGACCGCGTCCGTCATCGGTGCTTCCGGTCGAAGGGGAGCGAGCGGAGCATGCCATCAAGCGCTTTGCGGTTCAGCGCCGTCTTCGATGAAGAGCTCGACGTCGTGCGCCGGCGGCGCGACACGGTTGGCCTCGATCGCCGGGGCCAGGACACCGAACGGCTGGTGCGCTTCATCGGCGACGAGCGGTTCCGCGACACGGGTGCTTACGAGCCGCAGCGCGTCGATCCGGCGCTCTGGCCGCCGGATCGCTGGCCGCTCGCCTGCGACGACTGGATCGAAGGCGGCGGCCCTCGCGATCGGCCGGCGCCCGACAACCTCGTCGGCCTGGCGCTCTCCGGTGGCGGCATCCGCTCGGCCGCGACCTGCCTGGGCGCGATCCAGGCGCTCGACGCCAAGGGCGTGATGCGGCAAGTCGACTACCTGTCGAGCGTCTCGGGTGGCGGCTACACGGCCGCCTGCCTCAACGCCAACATCACCGGCGCGCACATGGCCGCCGGTGCGCCGATGATCACCGGCGCGCGCATGGCGACCGGTGCGCCGCCGGTGCGTGCGGCGACGACCGGGGCAAGTCCGCCCAGCGCGCGCACGGCGCCCCGACCGTTTCCGCCGCCGCCGCCCGGCTGGATCTTTCCGTTTCCGCATGTCCCGGGCATCCGCGAGACGGTGCTGTTCCGCTACCTGCGGGCCAACGCCCAGTATCTGATCCCGCGCGGCAAGGTGCTGGAATACAGCTTCGCGCCGGTTCTCCTGGTGCGTGGCCTGTTCATGAACCTGTGGGCGCTGCTGCCGCTGGTGCTGCTGCTGTCGGCGATGACGCTGGCGCTGCTGACCTGCCCGCGCCTGCGCGACGCCGCGCAGGCGGCCGAGCTGCTGGGCGCGACGGCGGCGATGCTCGGCGTGCTGTGGGCGGCGTTCTTCGTCATCAGCCACCCGGTGCGCAACCTGCTGGAGGGCGGCCACCACAAATGGGCGTGGGGACTCCTGGTCGCGTTGGGCATCGCCGTCACCGGCATCGCGGCATGGCGGATCGACAAGGCCTATGGCGTGATCGCCGGGGTCATCGTCGCGGCCGTGGCCGTGCTGGAATGGCGCCGCCAGGTCGCGTTCGACCGCATGCTCGGGCATTGGCGACCCGACCCGGTCGCGCAGCGCTCGGCGCGCCACAGCGTCGATCCCGCCGCCGGCCTGGCCCGCGAATCCTATCGCCAGGCCCAGGCGCAGGCCCTGCTGGTCAGCGCCGGCGCGCTGTTCGTCATGCTGCAGCCGGTGCTGGTGGCATGGGTCGGCGTGGCGATGCAGGACGGCCTGGTGTCGTGGAAAGGCGCCAGCGCGCTGGCCGCGGCGATCGTCGGCTCCGCCTGGCTCGGCCGCTTCGAGAAGCTGCCCGACTGGGCGCGCAAGGCGCTGCTGCTGCTGGCCGCGGCCCTTGTCGGGCCGGTGGTGCTGTGGGGCGGCAGCGTCCTGATCACGGCGGCGATCGCGCTCCATGGCGGCGTCTGGACCGATGCCGATCTGGGCGTGTGGGTGCAGATCATCCATGGCGCGACGATCGCGTCGTGGATCGCCGCCCTGGGCCCGGTCGGCCTGGCCGTGCTCTACGCCGCGGCGCTGCTCGGCATCGCCGGGCTGTTGTGGCTCGTCAACGTCCATCTCTATATCGCCAACGACGTCTCGCCGCACAGCCACTACCGCGACAAGCTGGCCAACACCTTCCTGTTCGCGGCCGACCTCGACAACCGCAACACGGTGACCTCGCAAAGCGAGCTGAAGCTCAGCGCGATGGACGTGACCACGGCGCCGTTCCCGCTGATCAACGCCGCGCTGAACTTCGTCGACCGCGACGAGTATCGCGGCCGCGGCCGCAACTCGACCTTCTTCACCTTCTCGCCGCGCCATGTCGGCAGCACCCAGGTCGACTTCATGCGCACCGACGTGCTGGAAGGCGTCTTTCCGCGCTTCAAGCTGTCCTCGGCGGTGGCGATCTCGGGCGCGGCGGCGGCGGCCAATGCCGGCCGCTCGACCAATCCGGCGCTGCGCTTCCTGCTGGCGCTGGTCAATGTGCGCCTGGGGTACTGGCT
>CAYNOF010000906.1:0-2698 GCA_964398335.1 uncultured Rhizobiaceae bacterium | reverse complement strand
CGAGCTGATGGAGCTGCTGCTGGCCGAGATCGACGTGACCGACGACGAGGCGGTGCTGCGCCGGCATGCGCTGATCGACGTGCCGTTCGGCATCGCCGGCGTCATGGGCGGTCTGGCGCAGCTCCTGCCCAACGCGCCGCTTACCCGCGACCAGGTCACGCTGCTGAAGAGCGACAATGTCGTCCAGCCCGGCGCCCTCACCCTGCGCGATCTCGGCATCGAGCCGAGCGCGCCCGACATCATCCTGCCCAGCTATCTAGGCCGCTTCCGCCCGGAAGGCTGGTACAGCGCCAGGACGTCGGCTTAGCGACACCAAAATCAACCGTCATGCCCGAGCATGACGGCCTTCGAAGCGGTGTCAGCCCTCGATCGCCGCGTGGACGAGGTTGGCCACCCGGTCCAGCCTTGTCGAATGCCACGGTTCCGGCGCCTGCCTGTTGGTGATGTAGGCGAAGGACACGCCGGAATCCGGATCGGCCCAGCAATACGACGTGCCGACGCCGCCATGCCCGAAGCTGCGCGGCGAGGCCAGGCTGCCCAGGCCGCGGATGGTTTCGGTGTCGCCGCGCAGATGCGGGCCGATGCCGCGATGCATGGGCATGCCCATGTATTCGTCGACGCGATCGCCGGTCCAGTTGCGGATGGCGTATTGCAGCGTGCGCGGCGAGACGATGCGCGCGCCGCCCAGCACACCGCCGGCCAGCATCATCTGGTAGAGCGCGACCATGCCGCGCGCCGTGCCGTAGCCGCCGCCGCCGGGCACGCCGGCGCGCCGCCACTCCGGCGCGTTCGCCTCAGCGTCCTTCTGCGCATTGCCGCCCAGTGGCGGCGGCATGTGCATGTCGGAGATCCGCGCCAGCTCCGACGGCCGGCTGACGCCCATGAACAGGTCGTTGCCCAGGCCGAGCGGCTCGATGACGTTCTCGCGGATGAAGTCGCGGAAATCCTGGCCGGTGACGGCCTCGATCACGACGCCCGCGGTCCAGTGGGCCGACAGGCCGTGGTAGTGGACCTTCGAGCCCGGCGTCCATTCGAGGGTGAAGTCGCAGACGACCTGCTTCAGCTTCTCGTGGTCGTCCCACGCTTCCTTCGGCACCACGGCGTTGGGGAAGCCGCCCTGGTGCGTCATCAGCTGCAGCAGGGTGACGTCGCGCTTGCCGTTGCGGCGGAAGTCGGGAACGTGGTCGCTGACGCGATCGGCGAAGCGCAGCGCGCCGCGCTCGGCCAGCACCCACAGCGCGGCGGCGCAGATCACCTTGGTGTTGGAGTAGAGCAGCCACAGCGTCGAGTCGTTGGCCTCGCGCGGCGTCGGATCGGTGATCGCGTTGCCGAAGCTGCGCACCAGCGCCAGCTTGCCGTGGCGCGCCAGGGCGATCTGGCAGCCGGGGTAGTAGCCATCACCGATCTGCTTGTCGATGAAGGCGATCAGCGCCTCGATCTGCTCCATGCGGAAGCCCAGCGTGGCCGGATCGGCCGGCTGCAGCGGATAGGTCATGTCGTTTCCCCCTAGCTTGTCGCCAGCCCGCGCAGGGCCATGCCGATCGCTTCGTCGGCGCGCGTCCAGACCATCTCGGCCCATTGCGCGCCGGCCGGATAGAAGCGCTCGCGCAGATAGGCCTTGAAGGCGCGGCCCTGAGGCGAGTTCAGGTCGCCGTGGACGTGCAGCCAGTTGTCGCGCCGCACCGCTTCCAGCACCTCGTCGACGGGATAGGTGCCGTACTCCAGCGCGATGCCGCAGAAGGCCGCGTCGGGCGCCTCCTGCGGGAAGGCATCGAGCACCGCACCGGTGACAACGGCCGAGGTCGAGTTGCCCTGCTCGGGCGACGTCATCTCCTCGCCGTACCATTGCTTCGCCATCTCGAACGCGGCGCTGCCCGGCGGCGAGACGTTGATCAGCTCGCCGTAGCCGAAAGGCCCCAGACCGGTGTGGAAGTCGATGCAGCCGACCAGCCGTGCGTGAGCCAGCTCCTCGCGGATCACGCGGCGGATGGTGCGGTTGGTCCAGGTCGGCTTGTGGCCGCCGAAGAACAATCCCTGCGGATGGCTGTACTGCCCGCCGCTCACCGCCTGCTGGAAGCCGAAGGCGCCGTTCTCCTGGGTGAAGGAGTCGATCACGCGCCTGCTCTCGGCCAGGCTGGCCTCGTCGTAGGAGACCGGCTTCAACGCGTCGGCGATCGCGAGATAGCCGGCGTTCGGCGGGTAGGGCTTGCCGTGGTCGACGAAGTTGCGGTTGACGTCGACATTGTCCTCGTTGACGCGGCGGATCCAGGCGAAGCCGTGCGGGTTGACGCCATGGATCAGCAGGGCGCCGGTGTCGGCGGGCAGCGAGGCGGCACGCCCGGCGCGCAGCCAGTTGATCATCGCACCGCTGCCGCAATAGCCCTCGACGCCGTGCGTCGCGGCCATCAGCACCAGCATCTTCGGCGCGTCGTCGGCGCCGTAGCGCGCGACGTCCATGAACAGCCGCCCGCCATCGGGTCCCAGCGTCGGATTGCGCAACGAGCGCAGGCTGCCGCCGCTCGCCGCGACCGACGCGCAGAACTTCTCGCGCGCCTCGGCATAGCTGTCGGCGAAATGACTGGCGACGGTACTCATGGAAGCTTGCCCGCGGATGCTACAGTGGCGGCATCGTAGGGGGCGAAGGGAGCGCGCACCATGGCCTTGATATCGGTCGACGAAGCCCAGGCGATGGTGTCCG
>CAYNOF010000905.1:0-3140 GCA_964398335.1 uncultured Rhizobiaceae bacterium | reverse complement strand
GGATGTCGACCTTGCCCATCGCCGCCTCGGATTCCTTCACAAGGCGCTCGAGGTCGGCGGCGTCGTCCATCTTCGCGGTGATGACATGGGCGCGCTCGCCCATCTCGGCCTTCAGCGCCTCCAGCGCCTCGGCGCGCGTGCCCGACAGCACCACGGCGGCGCCCTGACGATACAGGCCCTTGGCAATGGCGCCACCGATACCACCCGAAGCGCCGGTCACCAGCGCCGCTTTGCCGGTCAGGTCGAACATGGAACTTCTCACGCTCAGGTGGTCTTGAGGAAGGCTTCGGCATCGGCCGGCGAATTCACCGCCACGCCGGTCATCTCGCGGTCGATGCGCTTGACCAGGCCGGTCAGCACCTTGCCGGTGCCGATCTCGACCAGGGTGGCGACACCCTTGCCCTTCATCGCCAGCACGCATTCGCGCCAGCGCACGCGGCCGGTGACCTGCTCGATCAGCAGCTTCTTGATGGTCGCCGGATCGCTGGTCTCGTCGGCCGAGACGTTGGTGACCACCGGCACGCGCGGCGGCACGTTGGCGACGCCTTCCAGCGCCTCGGCCATCTCGTCGGCGGCGGGCTTCATCAGCGGGCAATGGAAGGGCGCGCTCACCGGCAGCAGCATGCCGCGCTTGCAGCCCTTGCCCTTGGCCGCCTCGACCGCGCGCTCGACGGCGGCCTTGTGGCCGGAGACGACGATCTGGCCACCGCCGTTGTCATTGGCGACGGTGACGATTTCGCCCTGTGCCGCCTCGGCGCAGGCCTCGAGCGCCGGTTCCAGCTCGATGCCCAACAGCGCTGCCATGGCGCCGACGCCCACCGGCACCGCCTTCTGCATCGCCAGGCCGCGGCGCTTCAGCAGCCGCGCGGCGTCTTCCAGCCGCAAGGCGCCGGAAGCGGCCAGCGCGGAGTATTCGCCCAGCGAGTGGCCGGCGACGAAGGCCGCCATCTCCGGCAGGGTCTTGCCGCCCTCCTTCTCCAGCACGCGCGCGGCGGCGACGCTCACCGCCATCAGCGCCGGCTGCGCGTTCTCGGTCAGGGTGAGATCGCCTTCGGGTCCCTCGCGCATCAGCTTCGAGAGATTCTGCTTCAGCGCCTCGTCGACTTCCTGGAAGACCTCACGCGCGACAGGAAAGGCCGCGGCCAGGTCGACGCCCATGCCGACGGCCTGCGACCCCTGGCCCGGAAACACGAAAGCCCTGCTCATACCCGGCGTTCCTCACCCGCATTGCGTTGCGGGCAGTCATAGCCAGTCGCCGGGAGCGACGCTACTGGAACAGCAGCTTGGCGGTATAGGCGTCGAAGGGCGAGCCCCTGTAGCCCCAGATGGTCACGGTCTGGCGCACCCGACCGCCCTCGAAGGCCTGGTCGATCTGCAGCTTGGTCTTCACGTTGCCGGCAAAGCCGACGCCCGAGCCGCTGAGCGTGGGGCAGCAATTGCCCGGCCCGCCGACCTTGCCGGTGGCGATGAAACTGATCGCCGTGCAGCGCTGCAGCAGCATCCGCATGGTGTCGTAGACGTCGCGTTCGCCGCCAGCCGGGACCACATCCGTCAGGTTGACGACCGTGAGCTCGCGGTTGCTGCCGGCCCAGACGATCGTGGCCAGCTGGCTGCGGCCCTCGATGGTCCGGATGTTGAGCATCACCGGCCCGCCGGCACCCACCGACCGGTCACGTGAACCCGCCCGGTCGCTCGACGCTGTCGCCGTCGTGGCGATGATCGCGCTTGTGACAACAATTAGCGCGAAACGCGCAAAAATCCCGCCCCATGTCATGCAATTGCATTGCGCCAAAATAGGCGCATCCCCGAAAATCAATGTTGAATAATCAATTCACCAATATGGAAGACAGTTTATACACGAATTCTCATAGTTTGGTAGAGCTTGAATCGCGATGGGGTTGCACGGGCGCCGGCATCGTGTATAAGCCCGCGCTTCCGCCGGGACCAAAGCCCGGCGGCTCCTTGCCGATCGGCATTATCCCAACGATTGGGTGCGCTGCTCGGCTAGATCCGGCCGGTCGCGAGACTCCGGGTCATGAAACAGCCGTAAGGAGCTCCATGCCTCTGTACGAGAACGTGTTCGTCGCACGTCAGGACGTCGCGACGACCCAGGTAGAAACCCTGACGACCCAGTTTTCCGACCTCGTCACCAGCCTCGGCGGCCAGGTGACCAAGAAGGAATATTGGGGCCTGCGCCAGCTGACCTTCCGGATGAAGAAGAACCGGAAGGGCCACTACACCCTGATGAACATCGACGCGCCCGCCGCTGCCGTGAAGGAGCTGGAGCGCACGATGTCGATCAACGAGGACATCATCCGCTACCTCACGGTGCGCGTCGACGAGCTCGAGGAAGGTCCCTCGGCGATGATGCGCAAGAGCGAGGGCGGCGAGCGGCGCGGCCGCGGCGATCGCTTCGGCGACCGCGGTGATCGCGGCGAGCGTCCGCGCTTCGCGCGCGAAGGCATGCCCGGTGAGGGCGAAGGAGAAGCGCTATGAGCATGGGTGGTGGTGGCGGCGGAGCCCGCCGTCCGTTCGTGCGCCGGCGCAAGTCCTGCCCGTTCTCCGGCGCCAACGCGCCGAAGATCGACTACAAGGACGTGCGCCTGCTGAGCCGCTTCATCTCGGAGCGCGGCAAGATCGTGCCCAGCCGCATCACGGCGGTCTCGACCAAGAAGCAGCGTGAGCTCGCCAACGCGATCAAGCGCGCCCGCTTCCTGGGCCTGCTGCCCTACGTGATCACGCGCTAGGGAGGGAGAACACCATGGCAAACGTGGAAGTGATCCTTCTGGAGCGCGTGCCGAAGCTCGGCCAGATGGGCGACGTCGTGAAGGTGAAGCCCGGCTTCGCCCGCAATTTCCTGCTGCCGCAGAAGAAGGCGCTGCGCGCCACCGACGACAACAGGAAGTACTTCGACAGCCGCCGCAAGGAGCTCGAGGCCAACAACCTCAAGCGTAAGCAGGAGGCCGAGGCTGTCGCGGCGCAGATGGCGGGATTCCAGGTCATGCTGATCCGCCAGGCATCCGAGAGCCTGCAGCTCTACGGCTCGGTGACGGCGCGTGACATCGCCGACGCCGCGGCGGCCGGCAGCGGCAGCAAGGCGGTCAAGATCGAGCGGGCACAGGTCGAGCTGGCCAAGCCGA
>CAYNOF010000904.1:0-3328 GCA_964398335.1 uncultured Rhizobiaceae bacterium | reverse complement strand
CGCAGGTCAGCGCGATCTCGGCATCGGCATCGAGCGCGATCTCGCGCTCGAGGTAGCGACGCACGCGATCGACGAACTCGGTGATCTCCTCGTCGCTGAAGGCATTGTCGAGCGACAGCATCGGCCGCGCGTGGCGCACCTTGGCGAAGCCGGCCGACGGCGCCGGTGCCACCTTCAGCGACGGGCTGTCGAGCGTCATCAGCTCCGGGAACCTGGCTTCGATCGCCTTCAGCCGCTGGCGCAGCGCATCGTATGCGGCGTCGCTGATCTCCGGCGCATCCTGCTGGTGATAGAGCTTGTCGTGATGCGCGATCTCCTGCGCCAGACGCGCCAGTTCCTTGTCGGCCTGCCGCCTGGTGAGCTTGTCGACCGCGATCTGCTCGACCACTTTCGCCGCGCGCGACATCGCCGTCCTCCCGGCCTCAGGCCCGTGCCGCCATCAGGCGGTCGGCCGCGGCGCGCGCCTCGGCCGGGACCTCGGCGCCCGCCAGCAAGCGCGCCAGCTCCTCGCGCCGTCCCGCCGCGTCGAGCGCCACCACCTCGGTCGCCGCCCGGGTGCGGCTCGCCGTCTTGCGGATCAGCCAGTGCTGGTCGGCCAGCGCCGCTACCTGCGGCGAATGCGTCACGACCAGTACCTGCAGGCCGCGCGCCAGGCGGCGCAGGCGCTCGCCCACCGCCGCCGCCGTGGCGCCGCCGATGCCGCTGTCGACCTCGTCGAACACCACCGTCGCGACGTCGCCCACCCGCGCCATCGCCACCTTCAGCGCCAGCATGAAACGCGACAGCTCACCGCCCGAGGCGATCTTGCCGATCGGACCCGGCGGCGTGCCGGGATTGGTCGAGACCAGGAACTCGACGCGGTCGATACCCGAGGCCGACCAGTCCTTCTCTGCCAGCCGATCGATGCGGGTGACGAACTTCGCGCGTTCCAGCCGCAGCGGCCCGAGCTCGCCGATCACCGCCTTGTCGAGCCGCGCCGCCTGCTTCGCGCGCCCGGCCGACAACGCTTCGGCCGCATCGACAAACGCCGCGCGCGCCTTCGTCGCCTCCGCCTCCAGCCTGCGCCGCCGCGCCTCGCCATCGTCGAGCGCGGCGAGCTGATCGGCCATGCGCGTGCGCAGTCCGGCGAGTTCGGCCACCGGCACGCCATGCTTGCGCGCCGCGGCGCGCAGCGCGAACAGCCGCTCCTCGACGCGTTCCAGCGCGCCGGGATCGTCGCCCAGGCTCTCGCGCGCCTGTTCGAGCTGCGCCACCGCCTCGGCGGTCTCCGACAGCGCGCGGTCGAGCGCACTCAACGCCGCATCGAGACGGCCAGCGGCATTGCCTGCCTGTCGCTCGATCAGGCGATGCGCGGCCGACAGCTTGCCGGTGACGCCGGTGTCGCGCTCCAGCCCCTCGAGCGCCTGCACGACGGCTTCGCCGATCGCCGCGCCATGGCGCAGCAACTGGCGCTTCGCCGACAGCGTCTCCTCGTCGTCGGCCTTGGGATCGAGCCTGTCGAGCTCGGCCACCGCGTGACGCAGGTACTCCTCGTCGCGCTGCGCCTGCTCGAAGGCGGCCGTCGCCTCGGCACGCATGGTCTCGGCCGCGCGCCAGGCGGTCCACGCCGCGGCGACCCTCGCCGCGTCGTTCTGAAGCCCACCGAAGGCATCGAGCGTATCGCGATGGTTCACCGGCACCAGCAGGCCGTGCTGCTCGAACTGGCCCTGGATCTCGACCAGGGTCTCGCCCAGCCGCTTGAGCAGGCCGACCGAAGCGGGCTGGTCGTTGACATAGGCGCGACCTCGGCCGTCGGCGCCGACGACGCGACGCAGCAGCAGGGTGTCGCCCTCGTCGGCCACGCCCTGCTCGGCCAGGATCGCATGCGCGGGATGATCGTCGGGCAGGGTGAACTCGGCGCCGACCACCGCCTGTGACGCGCCCGTGCGCACGATGCCCTGCCCTGCCCGACCGCCCAGCGCCAGGCTGAAGGCGTCGAGCAGGATCGACTTGCCGGCGCCGGTCTCGCCGGTGAGCGCGCCCAGGCGCGAGCCTTTGCCTGTCGGGAAGGTCAGGTCCAGCTTCTCGATCAGTACGAAGTCGCGGATCGAGAGACAGCGCAGCATCAGAAGATCGATTTCCAGACGCGGCCGAGCCAGGAGCTGTCGTCCTTCTCCGGTCGCATGTCGACACCCTCGAGCAGATAGTAGCTGTCGGCGTACCAGTCGCTGCCCGGGAAGTTGTGGCCGAGCACGGCCGCGGCCATCCGGGCCTCGTTGGTCACGCCCAGCGCGAGATAGCACTCGACCAGCCGGTGCAGCGCCTCCGGCGTATGGGTGGTGGTCTGGTACTGCTCGATCACGCGGCGATAGCGGTTGATCGCCGCCACGTATTCCTTGCGCGTCTGATAGAAGCGGCCGACCTCCATCTCCTTGCCGCCGAGATGGTCGATGGTGAGATCGACCTTCAGGCGCGCGTCGCGGGCATAAGGCGTATCGGGGAAGCGCTTCACCACCTCGCCCAGCGAGTTCAGCGCCTGCTCGGTCATGCGCTGGTCGCGGCCGACATCGGAAATCTGCTCGTAGTAGCACAGCGCCTTCAGATAATAGGCGTAGGGCACGTCCTTGTGGCCGGGATGCAGGTTGATGAAGCGATCGAGCGCGATGATGGCGTCGTCGTACTTGTTCGACTGGTAATAGGCGAAGGCGGTCATGATCTGCGCCTTCACCGCCCACACCGAATAGGGATGCTGGCGGTCGACCTCCTCGAAGCCCTTGGCGGCGTTCTTGTAGTCGCTGGAACCCAGCGCATCGAGCGCGCGATTGTAGAGCTGCTCGACCGGCGCCTCGGCATAGCCCTTGTTGTCATCGTCCTTGCCGAACAGGCCACAGGCACCCAGCGCCAGGGTGCTCGCCAATGCCAGCGCTCTCGCCGCCGCCCCTGCGTACCGTCGCATCGCCAGCCTCGTTCTGCTTGCCATGGATTCATCCGCCAAGCCGGCACGGGGGATGCGCCGGCAGCCCGGCTTATAGCATAGGACAACAAAGAAAACGGGGGCGCAAAGGCCCCCGAAAGTAAGGTGTGGAGATACCTGATCTGGCCGGGCGGCGACCACCCGGCCGCGCTGTCAATTCGCCTGGCGGCGCAGGAAGGCGGGAATCTGCAGGTCGTCTTCCTCGCGCGATGCCTTGGCGCGGTTGGCGTCCAGCCCGCTGAGCGGCGGCTGGATGGCCGTGATCATCGAGCCGGTGCCGCCGCGTCCGGCTGCGACGATCACGGCGATCCAGCCGCCGCTCAGCGGGCTGGACGCCAACCGCGCCAAGGCATCGCGCGAGGACGACGACCTGCA
>CAYNOF010000903.1:0-4430 GCA_964398335.1 uncultured Rhizobiaceae bacterium | reverse complement strand
CACCATGCGCGCCAGCCCCGTCAGGTTCTCCGACAGCACCGGGTTGCGCTTGTGCGGCATGGCCGAGGAGCCCTTCTGGCCGGGCGAGAAATGCTCCTCCGCCTCCAGCACCTCGGTGCGCTGCAGGTGCCTGACCTCGGTCGCCAGCCTCTCGATGGAGGAGGCGATGACGGCGAGCGTGGCGAAGAACATGGCGTGGCGATCGCGCGGGATCACCTGGGTCGAGACCGGCTCCGGCTTCAGGCCGAGCCTCGCGGCCACATGCGCCTCGACGCGCGGGTCGATATTGGCGAAGGTGCCGACGGCGCCGGAGATCGCGCAGGTCGCGACGTCGGCGCGGGCGGCCACCAGGCGCACCTTGCAGCGGCTGAAGGCGGCGTAGTGGCCGGCGAGCTTGACGCCGAAGGTGGTGGGCTCGGCGTGGATGCCGTGGCTGCGGCCGACGGTCGGCGTCATCTTGTGCTCGAGCGCGCGCTTCTTGAGCGCCGCCAGCACGCGGTCGAGATCGGCCAGCAGGATGTCGGCCGCCTGGGTGAGCTGCACCGCCAAGGTGGTGTCGAGCACGTCGGACGAGGTCAGGCCCTGGTGCACGAAGCGCGACTCGGGCCCGACGAACTCCGACAGCCAGGTCGTGAAGGCGAGGATATCGTGCTTGGTGACGCGCTCGATGGCGTCCATCTTGCCGATCTCGGCAGCCGGGTCGGCGGCCATCGCCGCCATCGCCTTCTTGCCGCCCTCTCGGATCGCCTTGGCCGCTTCCTTCGGGATAATGCCGAGCTCGCCCATCGCGTCGCACGCATGCGCCTCGATCTCGAACCAGATGCGGAACTTGTTCTGCGGCTCCCAGATGGCGGCCATCTCGGGGCGGGAGTAGCGGGGGATCATCGAGGCCTCGGATTTTTTTCGAGGTCTTTTACCCGATCCATGGGAGAAGTCACCCACCCCTTCCTGATCGAAAGCATGTCTGTGGACGACCGACGCCTGCGGCCGATCGCCGAGTTCCCCGCTGCCGACCGCCGTGCCATCCGCGGCGTGTTCACCGATATCGACGAGACGGTCTCGACCGATGGCCGGCTGACCGCCGAGGCCTATGGGGCGCTGGAGCAGCTCAAGGCGGCCGGGCTGGTGGTGATCCCGGTGACCGGCCGGCCGGCGGGCTGGTGCGACCTGATCGCGCGGTTCTGGCCGGTCGATGCCGTCGTGGGCGAGAACGGCGCCTTCTGGATGTGGCTCGACCGCTCGGCCGGCCGGCTGCGTACCCGCTACGTCCAGGACGAGGCCACGCGCGCCGAGGGACGGCGGCGGCTGGAGGCGGTGAAGGCCGACGTGCTGCGGGAGGTGCCGGGGGCGGGGGTCGCCTCGGACCAGCCCTATCGCGCGGCCGACCTGGCGATCGATTTCTGCGAGGACGTGCCGGCCCTGCCGCGCGCCGAGGTCGACCGCATCGTGGCGATCTTCGAGCGCCATGGGGCGCACGCCAAGATCAGCTCGATCCACGTCAATGGCTGGTTCGGCGACTACGACAAGCTGACCACCACGCGGCTGATGATGGGCGAGCTGTATGGGGTCGACCTGGAGACCAGCCGAAACGAGTGGGTGTTCAGCGGCGATTCGCCCAACGACTCGCCGATGTTCGGTTTCTTTCCCAATGCCGTGGGCGTGGCCAACGTGGTCGACTTCGCCGACCGCACGCCCAGCCTGCCGCGCTGGATCACGAGCGCCCGCTCAGGCGCCGGCTTCGCCGAAATGGCGCGCGCGCTGCTCGAAGCGCGTCGTTAGCTTGACCCTGCGCCCGCGCTGGTCGAGTGTACGGCCCGGGCGACAACGTCGTCATACGGGGAGATTTTCTGATGCGCCTGTGCACCATCCAGCGCGACGGCAAGGCCGTCGTGGGCGTCAAGACCGACGCGGGAATCATCGATCTCAGCAAGCAGATGCCCAGGGGGCCCAAGACCGTCGTCGAGATCCTGGCCGGCGGCAAGGCCGTGCAGGACGCGGTCAAGAAGGCCTGTGCCAAGCCCAAGGCGGGCGCCGTGGTGAGCGAGAAGCAGGCCAAGTACCTGCCGCCGATCCCCAACCCCGGCAAGATCCTGTGCATCGGCCTGAACTACCGCAAGCACGCCGAGGAGACCAACAACCCGATCCCGGCCTATCCGATCGTGTTCTGCCGCTTCAACAACACGCTCGCGGCACACAACACGCCGATGCTCTCGACGACGCATTCCGACCAGTACGACTGGGAGGCCGAGCTGGCGGTGATCATCGGCAAGCGCACGCGCAACATTTCCAAGGAGCGGGCGCTGTCGGCGGTCGCCGGCTACAGCGTGTTCAACGACGGCTCGGTGCGCGACTGGCAGCGCAAGTCGGGCGGCCAGTTCACCCTGGGCAAGAACTTCGACGGCTCGGGCGGCTTCGGCCCCGACATCGTCACCTCGGACGAGCTGCCCAAGGGTGGTGCGCCGCTGCGCATCATGTGCCGGCTCAACGGCGAGACCATGCAGGACAGCAACACCGAGGACATGATCTTCGACACCGTCACCCTGGTGTCGGAGCTGTCCAAGGTCATGACGCTCGAGCCGGGCGACATCATCATCACCGGCACGCCCTCGGGCGTCGGCGCCGGCCGCACCCCGCCGGTGTGGATGAAGCCGGGCGATGTCTGCGAGATCGAGATCGAGAAGATCGGCGTGCTGCGCAACCCGATCAAGGCCGGCAAGTAGCCGTCATCCGCCGCTTCCTGAAGCGCGAAGCGCGCCCCAACGGGGCGCGCTTTTCGTTTGGGCGTTGCGCCCGCAGTCAGTGGCGCAGGATCTGGCCGAGGAAGGTCTTGGTCCGCTCGTTCTGCGGGTTGTTGAAGAACGACTTGGGCTCGTTCTGCTCGACGATCTCGCCGCGGTCCATGAAGATCACGCGATCGGCGACCGCCTGGGCGAAGCCCATCTCGTGCGTCACGCACAGCATGGTCATGCCCTCGCCGGCGAGCTCGACCATGACGTCGAGCACTTCCTTGACCATCTCGGGGTCGAGCGCCGAGGTCGGCTCGTCGAACAGCATGATCTTGGGCCGCATGCACAGTGCGCGCGCGATGGCGACGCGCTGCTGCTGGCCGCCGGAGAGCTGGCCGGGATACTTGTTGGCCTGCTCGGGGATGCGCACGCGCTTGAGCAGCGACATGGCGATCTCCTCGGCGTCCTTCTTGTGCATCTTCTTCACCCAGATCGGCGCCAGGGTCAGGTTCTCGAGGATGGTGAGGTGCGGGAACAGGTTGAACGACTGGAACACCATGCCGACCTCGCGGCGGATCGCCTCGATGTTCTTCACATCGTTCGACAGCACCACGTCGTCGACCTTGATCTCGCCCTGCTGATGCTCCTCGAGCCGGTTGATGCAGCGGATCAGGGTCGACTTGCCCGAGCCCGACGGGCCGCAGATCACGATCTTCTCGCTCTGCTTCACCGAGAGGTTGATGTCGGTCAACACATGGAACTGGCCGTACCACTTGTTGACGTCGGTCAGGCGGATGACTTCCGGCTGGCCCGACAGATCGCGCGCGGTCATTGCCATCTCAAACTCCGTGACTGCGGCGTCAGCGCCGCACGCTCCGGTTCATCTCGCGCTCGAGGTACTTGCTGTAGCGCGACATCGAGTAACACATGCAGAAATAGATGATCGCCAGGAAGACGTGGATCTCGTTGGCGTAGCCCGACCACGTGCGATCGACGATCGCCTGCTCGCCGGCGTTCAACAGGTCGAAGATGCCGATGATCAGCACCAGCGAGGTGTCCTTGAAGAAGCCGATGAAGGTGTTGACCAGCGGCGGGATCACCACCTGCAGCGCCTGCGGCAGGATGATGAAGACTGTCTTCTGCACGTAGCTCAGGCCCATCGCGTCGGCGGCTTCGTACTGGCCCTTGGGGATCGACTGCAGGCCGCCGCGGATGATCTCGGCGATCTAGGCGCCGGCGAACAGGGTCACCGCCACCAGCGCGCGCAGGAACTTGTCGATGGTCATGCCGGTGGGCAGGAACAGCGGCAGCATCACCGAGGCCATGATCAGGAGCGAGATCAGCGGCACGCCGCGGATCAGCTCGATGTAGCCGACGCACAGGCCCTTGATCAGCGGCAGCTTCGAGCGCCGGCCGAGCGCCGCGAGGATGCCCAGCGGGAAGGCCAGCGCCAGGCCGTACGACGCGAGGATCAAGGTCACCGGCAGGCCGCCCCATTTCGAGGTCTCGACATAGGAGAGGCCGAGGATGCCGCCGAACATCAGGGTCAGGGTGACGGCGGTGCCGACCAGCCAGATCACCGCCAGCCATGCGTTCCAGAACCGCCGGTCGCTGCTGAGGATCAGCATGGCGATGCAGGAGACGCAGGCGAAAAGCGGCCGCCAGTGCTCCTCAAAGGGATAGGTGCCGAAGAAGATCAGGCGG
>CAYNOF010000902.1:0-28267 GCA_964398335.1 uncultured Rhizobiaceae bacterium | reverse complement strand
GCATCGGCGGTGTCGAGCGTCCCGGTCACACGCCGGATCGCGCCGGCCTGCGTCGCGCACTCGACGTGCTGCAGGCCATGGCGCGTGACGAGCCGCGCCTGGTGATCGAGGACAAGCAGCTCTCGGTGGCGTTCCACTGGCGGCTGGTGCCGGCACTCGAGGCGCTGGCGCTGTCGACTGTCGACCGCGCGCTGAGCGCCGCCGGACCGGCCTATCGCATTCAGTATGGCCACGCGGTGGCCGAGATCGTGCCCGCGCATGTCAGCAAAGGCGGCGCGGTCGACGAGTTCCTCACGCTGCGTCCCTACGCCGGACGGCGGCCGGTCTTCTTCGGCGACGACCTCACCGACGAGGCCGCCTTCGCCGCCGTCAACCGGCACGGCGGCGTGTCGGTAAAGATCGGCGAGGGGCCGACGGCCGCCGGCGTGCGGCTGGCGACTCCGGAGGTGCTGCGTCGCTGTCTCGCGGGTTGGGCGGCTTCAGGGCATCCATCACCGGACGAGATCGGGCTGAGGGAGGATTCGTGAGCTCGTTGGATCTGGCGGCGATCGGCAATTGCTCGATCGCGGCGTTGATCGATCGCAAGGCGCGCATCGTCTGGAGCTGCTTTCCGCGCTTCGACGGCGATCCGGTCTTCTGCTCCCTGATCGATGGCGGCGACTCCGACGGCGACGCGCCGCCGTCGCGCGGCGTCTTCGCCCTCGACCTGGTGGGCATGACGCGCTGCGAGCAGGCCTATGTCGACAACACCGCGATCGTCGTCTCGGTGGTGTCCGACGACCACGGCAACACGCTGGAGATCACCGATTTCGCGCCGCGCTTCATGCGCTTCGAGCGCACCTTCCGTCCGCCGCAGATGGTGCGCCGCGTGCGGCCTCTCGCCGGCCGGCCGCGCCTGCTCGCCGCGGTGCGGCCGGTCTTTGGCCTGGGCTCGCGCCCGCCCGACATCACGCGCGGCAGCAGCCATATCCGCTATGTCGGCACGGCGCAGACCCTGCGGCTGACCACCGACGCGCCGATCTCCTACATCCTCGACGAGACGCCGTTCGCCGTCGACCGGCCGATGTCCTTCTTCCTCGGCGCCGACGAGCCGTTGCAGTCGGAGGTCGATGCCACGGCGCGGGAGTTCCTCGACAAGACGACAGGATGGTGGCGCGACTGGGCGCGGGCGCTGTCGATTCCCTTCGACTGGCAGGATGCGGTGATCCGCGCGGCGATCACCCTGAAGCTGTGCAATTTCGAGGAGACCGGCGCCATCGTCGCCGCGCTGACCACCTCGATCCCCGAGGCACCGGGCACCGCGCGCAACTGGGATTATCGCTTCTGCTGGTTGCGCGACGCCTATTTCGTCGTGCACGCACTCAATCGCCTCGGCACGACGCGCACCATGGAGGAGTACGTCAACTTCATGGGCAACGTGGTCGACACCTTCGGGGCCGAGAAGGAATTCCATCTGCCGCCGCTGCTGTCGATCACGCGCAACGGCTCGACCGAGGAGTTCATCGCCACGGCACTGAAGGGCTATCGCGGCGACGGGCCGGTGCGCGTCGGCAACGCCGCGGTCAGCCAGATGCAGTACGACGGCTTCGGCGCCGTCGTGCTGGCGGCGACCCATGCCTTCTTCGACCGGCGCCTGATGCGCTCCGGCCACGCCGCGCATTTCGCGCATCTCGAGCGCCTCGGCGCGCGGGCGCTCGCGACCTTCGACCAGCCCGACGCCGGCCCCTGGGAGCTGCGCACCAAGCAGAGCGTGCACACCTTCTCGGCCGTGATGTGCTGGGCGGCGCTGGATCGGCTCGCGCGCATCGCCGATATCCTGGGGCGCGACGATCGCGCGGCGT
Organism: uncultured Rhizobiaceae bacterium; assembly: GCA_964398335.1. Lineage (GTDB taxonomy): Bacteria > Pseudomonadota > Alphaproteobacteria > Reyranellales > Reyranellaceae > JAFAZJ01. Next base: position 26,426 of record CAYNOF010000902.1, on the reverse strand, counting down.
ACTGGCAGGAGAACGCCGATCGCGTGCGTGCGGCGATCGAGCCGCGTATCTGGTCCAAGGCGCGCGGCACGTTCGTGTCGACCTTCGATGGCGAGGATCTCGACGCCACCCTGCTGCTGCTGTCGGAGCTCGACTTCGTGCGCGCCGACGATCCGCGCTTCGCCGCCACCGTCGAGGCGATCGGCAGGGAACTGAGGCGTGGCGATCTGCTGGTGCGCTACGGCACGCGCGACGATTTTGGCCACATGACCAGCGGCTTCCTGATCTGCGCCTTCTGGTACGTCGATGCGCTGGCCTCGATCGGCCGCAAGGAGGAAGCGCGCGCGCTGTTCGAGCGCATCCTGACGCGACGCAACTCCTTCGGGCTGCTGTCGGAGGACGCCGACGTCGAGACCGGCGAGCTGTGGGGCAACTTCCCGCAGACCTACTCGATGGTCGGCCTGATCAACTCCGCGATGCGGCTGAGCCGCAGCTGGGAGGAGGCGATCTGACCGTCATCGCCTGAGGCGCGCTCTCGGTCTCCTGTCCTTCCGAGCGAAGCGAGGAAGCCCTGTGCCGATGCAGGATGCCGCGCTGGCGGCCAGGACGACGCGGCGCGCCTACCACTGCCCACCGTGGCGCTGCACGATGGCGCGCCACAGCGCGTCGCGTTCGGCGCCGAACTGCTCGCCGTCGGATGCGTCCTTCTGCACCGCGGTGATGACCATCACCAGCCGCTGGCCAGGATCGACGAAGATCGACTGGCCGTAGACACCCAGCAGCGCGAAGCGCCGCTGCGTCGCAGGAAACAGCCAGAACTTGTAGCCGTAGCCGAAATACCGCGTCGCCTGGCGCGGGTGGAAGGCCTGCGGGTGGCGGTTGTAGTCGGTCGCCTCGAGCAGGTAGTCGCGCGGGATGATCTGCTTGCCGTCGCGGGCGCCGTCGTCGGCCAGCAGCATGCCCAGCCGGCCCCAGTCGCGCAGGGTGGCGTTGAAATTGCCATGCGCCAGCTCGACGCCGTCGCGGTTGATGATCCAGCTCGCATCCGCCTCCGCACCCATCGGCCGCCACAGACGCTCGGCGACGTAGTCGGAGAGCGGCTGTTTCGTGGCACCCTTCATCACGTAGGACAGCACCAGGGTCTCGATCGAGGCGTACTGGAATTTGGTGTTGGGCGGCACATCGCGCCGGCTGAAGGCGCGGATCGCCGGAATCGTGCCCTCGCGCATCGAGAGGGTGACGAATTTCTGCAGGTCGTCCTTGCCGTCGTAGCGCTCGGTGAAGGTGATGCCCGAGGCCATGCGCAGCAGCGCGCGGATCGGCGTCTCACCATAGCCTGAGCCGGCGAGCTCCGGCACGTAGGTCGCCGCCGTGTCGTCGAGCGAACGGATCTTGCCCTCGGTCAGTGCCATGCCCACGGCGACCGAGGTGATCGACTTGGCCATCGAGTTCGACAGCAGGCGATGCTGGGGGGTGCGGTCGTACTGGTAGCGCTCGAGCTGCACGACGCCGTCCTTGATCACCAGCAATCCGGTGATGCGGCGGCGCGCCAGGAAGTCCTGGACGCTGCGCGTCTCGTGGTCGAAGCGGTAGGTGTAGTCGGGTTCGGTCGCGGACTTCGGCAGGTCACGCGCCTTGTCCGCGTGCGCGATCATGCGGTGCGGCAGGAAGCTGTCCATGTGGCTGAACGAGCCGACCCGCACGGTCTGGTCGTAGAACCAGGTCGAGGGCGTGCCGACCGGATAGCCCCTGGCCTTGCCCAGCAACTCCTCGTCGGGCGCCGCGTGGACGGCAGGCACGGTCAGGGTGAGCAGCGCCGCCAGGGGCAGCGCGACACGACGCAGTCTATTGATGGCCATGCGGCAGCGTAGGCACGTCGGGGTAACTGGCGCAACGCCCACATCCGAATCTGCCCGACTTGTCGGCATCGCCTGCCGTCGGAATGCACATGCTCTCGTCCGATCCATCGGTTCCGCAGTGTCCATGGTTGGCACGGCGGATGCATGGTTGTGGCCAGCGCAGCGTCGCTCCGAGCGATCGCTAAGGTTGGCGTGCCATCCAGCTGTTGTGCGGTGATCGCGATGAGCGAGCCCCTCAATGGTTCCGGTGTGCAGGCGCCGGACCGGTACGGCAAACGGGCTTCCCACAGCCGCCGCGTTCGGCAGGCCGACCCGCGCTGCGCTCTCCTTGTTGCCGTCGCGAACCTCCAGCGAATGGAGGTGACTGGCCGCCCCTGACCCGTCTTCGCCCATTCCACGGTTCGCCGGGCGCGTGCGATCGCGTCGGCTTGCGAAAGAGGAGATCAGATCATGTGTGAGCGGATTGGCTGCACGGACCCGACCCATCTGCGGTCGTTCGATTTCAACCGCCGATCGTTCCTGCGCGGCGCAGGCGCAGCCGCGACGCTGACCGTTGGCGTCGGCCCCGGCATGATCGGCCACGCGCTCGCGGCCGACACCGCGATCAAGTCGACGCACGGCACCGGCTTCTGCAATCTCAACATGTTCCTGTCGCACGCGCTGCAGACGGCGAAGGATGACGGCGTCGAGCTGGTGTTCGTCAACACGCCGACCTCGGCCGAGATGGTGACGTTCCTCGGCATGGGCCAGGTCGATGTCGGGCTGATGCCCTACACCAGCTTCATGGCGCTGTTCGACGCCGGCGCGCCAGTGAAGGTGGTGGCCGGCGGCGGCATCGAGGGCTGCATCATCGTCTCGCGTCCCGGCCTCGACAGCGCCGCCAAGCTCAAGGGCAAGACCCTGGGCACCTTCCAGCTCGATACGCTGGAGGTACTGCCCTACGACTGGCTGAAGAAGAACGGTGTGAGCTTCAAGGACGTCAAGGTGCGCTACATGGGCAGCACGCCCGAGGCGGTCGAGGCCTTCAAGGCCGGCGCCATCGACTGGATCTGCACCATCGAGCCCTACGGCACGGCGCTGCTCAACGACGTCAAGGGCTCGCACATGCTGTCGGACGGCACCGACATCTACGGCAAGGGCTACACCGATTGCGTGCTGGCCTCGCGCGCCGACCTGATCAAGCAGAATCCCAAGGCGCTCAAGGCCCTGATCAAGGGCATGATGAAGGCGCAGCTGATGGCCGAGACCAAGCCGGACGAGGTGCTCGGCAAGCTGGTCGGCCCCTATTACAAGACGTCGATGGCCAACGCCAAGATCGCCATGAGCAAGCAGCCGGCGGTGGTCGACGCGCGCTCGCAGACGCAGTTCATCCTCGACCGCACCGATTCGCTGGTCGAGATGGGCTACATCAAGAAGAAGCCCGGCCGCGACGCGATCGACTGGACCCTGCTCGAGCAGGTGATTGCCGAGAACAAGGAGCTCTACGGCCAGCTCAAGTTCAAGGCGGCGGCCTGATGGCCGCGGTGCCGGACGCCAGCGATGCCGTGGTACCGGGCGTGACGTCGGGCGGGCCTGCCGCCGGCACGCGCCCGGCGCTCGCGCCCGCGCTGTCGCGCGTCACCTCGCGCATCGGCCTGTGGCTGCTCTCGGTCGGCCTGTTCTGCGCCGTCTGGGAGCTGCTGTGGGCCTTCGACATCGCCGATCCCAAGCTGCTGCCGCCGCCGCACATCTTCCTCGGCAACTTCCCCGAGCAGCTGAAGTTCTTCAACACGGCGCAGCGCTGGCAGATCGGCGTCGGCATGAACACCGGCCCGTCGCCGGAGATGGCGGTGCTGATCACCGTGGCGTCCTCGGCGATGCGCGTCTTCGTCGGCCTGCTGATCGCGGCGATCCTGTCGATCGGCATGGGCGTGACGATCCGCTACTTCGTCGCGGTCGAGAAGCTCACTTTGCCGACCATCACCCTGCTGTCGCCGGTGTCGCCGATCGCCTGGCTGCCGGTGGCGATCTTCATCTTCGGCATCGGCGATGCGCCGGCCATCTTCATGGTCGTGGTGGCGCTGTTCTTCCACATGGTGCTCGCCACCATCAACCAGATCGACGGCGTCAACCGCAACTTCATCAACGTGGCGCGCACGATGGGCGCCACCAAGCGGCAGATCTATGGCAGGGTGATCGTCCCGGCGATCCTGCCCGGCCTGTTCATGGTGCTGCGGCTCAACCTGTTCGGCGCCTGGATGGTGGTGCTGGTCGCCGAGTCGACCGGCGTCGGCTACGGCCTGGGCCAGGTCATCATGCTGGCGCGCAACACCTTCAACCCGTCGCTGGTGTTCTTCACCATCGCGCTGATCGGCCTGTGCGGCTTCCTGTCGGACTGGACGATGCGCTTTGTGCAGCGGCGGATCCTGTACTGGATGCCCGAACCCGCGGGGGTGCTGCGTGGCCTATAGATCCGACAAGCCGCTGTCCTCGCGCGACGCCGTGGCCTGCCGCGGCGTCGGCAAGATTTGGGCCGCCGGCACCGATCGCGCCCATGTCGCGCTCACCGGCATCGATCTCGACGTCGCGCCCGGCGAGTTCACCGTCCTGCTCGGCCCCTCGGGCTGCGGCAAGAGCACCTTGCTCTATCTCATCGCCGGGCTCGAGGACGCCACCGAAGGGCAGATCGAATCCTTTGGCACGCCGGTCGAGCAGCCGTCGCCCGACCGCAGCCTGATCTTCCAGGAGACCTCGCTGTTTCCCTGGCTGACGGTCTGGCAGAACGTCAGCTTCGGCCTGTCGATCCGCGGCGAGTCGGTCGAGCAGCGCAAGGCAGTGGCGCGCCAGGCGCTGCAGCGCGTCGGCCTCAGCGAGGCGATGGACAAGCGGCCCGACGAGCTCAGCGGCGGCATGCGCCAGCGCGTCGCCGTGGCCCGTGCGCTCGCCATGCGGCCCAAGGTGCTGCTGATGGACGAGCCGTTCGCCGCGCTCGACGTGCAGACCCGGGCGAAGATGCAGGACTTCCTGCTCGACGTCTGGCGCGACAGCGGCGCCTCGGTGCTGTTCGTCACGCACCACATTGACGAGGCGGTGGCGCTGGCTGACCGCGTGGTGATCTTCACTTCGCGGCCGGGTCGCATCAAATCGATCGTGCCGGTCGACCTGAAGCGGCCGCGCGATCCGTTCTCGCCCGAATGCGAGGCGCTGCGGCGCGATCTCACCAGCCTGCTGCGCGACGAGGTCGACCGCGCCTTCGCCGAACAGGAAGCGCTCGCCGAAGCCGACTGAACCGCCCGCCCTTCACCCAAGAGAACAGAGTAGAGGAGGAGATCGCCATGGGCACTTCCCTGATCCGCAGCCGCGCCATGATCACGCGCGCGAAGAACCGCGAAAGCTGGGAGGAGATCGCCGGCGGCGCCGTGCTGCAGGAGGACGGCGTCATCGTCGCCACCGGCACCTACGACGATCTCAGCCGCAAATATCCCACCACGCCGGTGATCGGCACCGGTAACGAGATCATGGTGCCGGGCTTCGTCAACGGCCACCATCATGTCGGCCTCACGCCGGTGCAGCTCGGCTCCCCTGATATGCCGCTGGAGCTGTGGTTCATCACCCGCATGGTGAGCCGCAACCTCAACCTCTATCTCGACACGCTGTACTCGGCCTTCGAGATGATCGGCTCGGGCATCACCACGGTGCAGCACATTCACGGCTGGCTGCCCGGCCATCTGCCGGAGGTCGAGGCCAAGGCCAACGAGGTGATCAAGGCCTACGAGGACGTCGGCATGCGCGTCTCGTACTGCTTCGCGGTGCGCGACCAGAACCGGCTCGTCTACCAGAAGGACGAGGAATTCGTCGCCGGCCTGCCCAAGGAGCTGCAGGGTCCGATGCAGCGCTGGTTCGACCGCTACAAGATGGGGCTCGAGGACTGCATGTCCATGTTCGAGCACCTGCACGGCCAGCACGGCAACAAGAGCCGGGTGAAGATCCAGCTCGCGCCGGCCAACCTGCACTGGTGTTCGGACAAGGCGCTGACCGCGCTGTCGGAGGCGTCGAAGAAGTACGACGTGCCGATGCACATGCACCTGGTCGAAACGGCGCTGCAGAAGGAATACGCCTGGCGCCGCGGCAACTGCACCGCCGTCGAGTACATCGACCGCTTCGACATGCTCGGGCCGCGCCTGACCCTGGGCCACGGCGTGTGGCTCAACGAGAAGGATATCGACCGGCTGGCCGCGACCGGCAGCTGCGTCTGTCACAATTGCTCGTCGAACTTCAGGCTGCGTTCCGGCGTGGCGGCGCTCAACCATTTCGAGGCCAAGGGCATCAACACCGCCATCGGGCTCGACGAGGCCGGCATCAACGACGATCGCGACATGCTGCAGGAGATGCGCCTGGTGCTGCGGGCGCACCGCGTGCCAGGCATCGGCGACGAGGTGCCGACCATGGCGCAGGTCTTGCGCATGGCCACCGTGGGCGGTGCGCGCACCACGGCGTTCGGCGAGCGCCTGGGCACCATCGCCGAAGGCAAGGCGGCCGACCTCGTGCTGCTCGACTGGAAGAAGATCGCCTATCCCTATCTCGACGAGGAGATGCCGCTGCTCGACGCCGTGATCCAGCGCGCCAAGACCGACGGCGTGACCATGACCATGTGCGACGGCGAGGTGATCTACCAGGGCGGCAAGTTCACCAAGGTCGACCGCGACGGCGCGCTCAAGGCGCTGCACGACGACCTGTCGTAGGCGTTGTCGGACGACGAGGTGGAGCGGCGCAAGCTGTCGAAGGCGCTGCTGCCGCACGTGAAGAAGTTCTACACCCACTACTTCGACCCGGCGAAGCACGAGCCGTTCTACCGCCAGAGCTCGCGGGTCTGATCTTTCCTTCCCCCGGAGAGGGAAGGTGGCGCGCAGCGACAGACGGGGATGTCGAAGCCGGACTCCCGTGTTCGTCTTCAACATCCCCCTTCCGCCCTTCGGGCACCTTCCCGCTCCGAGGGAAGGTAGAGGAATGCGTGCTCAGGGTTTCCGGCCCAGCAGCAGCGAGATTATCTCGTCGATGATCAGCGCGACCCTGAAGGTGAACCAGAGGAACCAGAGCAACGCGGCGATACCCGCCACCATGAGGGTACCGTTCACCCAGCGCCGAAGCGGCGTGCCGCGCGTGCGATAAGTGCTCCACCAGTCGCTGAGCATCACCTGCTCAGCGGCCGCGCAGCTTCTGGCGCGCGCGCCATTCCCAGGGCAGTTCGAAGGTGCTGCCCCAGATGCCGCGCTTGGCCTCGCGCGCCTCGCTCTCTTCCTTGGCGTAGGCGTCGGTCTGGCGCGTGTTCATGACCGCGTAGCCGTTGACGATCATCCAGCGTGACAGGCTCTCGCCGCCCAGGGTGCAGTCGCCGACCACCAGCCGGCGGATCCTGTCGCGCACGATCACCAGGCAGCGCACGGTCTTGCCGGTGACCAGCCGGTCGAGGGCCTGGGCGACATCTCGGCCGCAGGCCCAGGACTTGCCGCCGCGCGTGCAGGCCTGGCCGAGATCGGGCGCGTCGATGCCCCACAGGCGCACGCGCTCGCCGCCGACGGCGATCGAATCCTCATCGAGGCCGTTGGCCGGCCCGGCGAGAATCTCGGCGCGCGCCGGCGCGGGCGCCAGCACCGGCGCGAGCAGCAGATACGCTGCGATGACGATCAGCCCGAATGAACGACGCATCAACTGTCGGGACCGCTGAGGGGCCCCGACTATAGCCGGGTTCCGAGCTAGGCGGCGACCAGTTGCTGGATGACGCGACGATTCGGCAACAATTCGCGAACATCGGCGGGAATCTTGTCGAGGTCGATCTCACGGCCGAAACGCGACGCGACCCAGTCCGTACGCTCCAGGCCGATGTACTCCCAGCTCATCGAGTCCTCGCTCCAGCCATAGGCCTTGGCGCTCGAACCCCATGGCAACGCGACGATGAACCAGTGACGATCGCAACCGTACCACGCTCGCATGTCGTGCCTCGCAATCAGCTGCGACGCTCATCGGTCGGGGGTCGTCCGGGACGCGCAGTGCTGCTGCACCAATGCTCGCATGGCGCGAAACGGTCCATCGGCATCGGGTTCAAAATGGAGCGTTCGGGGTTTGGCTGGGGATAACGTCCAGGTCACCCCTTCTTCGGCTTCCGACGGTAGGGAAAGCGATGCTGCGCCAGCGCGCCGACCAGTTCCGAGGCCAGCTTGCCGGGGTCGGCTACCACGACGCCGTCGAGGGAGTCGAAATTGCAGGCCTTCAACAGGTCGGCGGACGGATTTGCCACGGCGATCGGCTTGCCGTGGCGATAGGCCTCTGCGAGAAAGCGCATGGCGAGCCCGGCCTGGGCCAGGGCGGCGCCGACGCCGGACGGCACCAGGGCAGCATCGTAAAGCACCGAGGGCGCGTTGGGCGCCGCGCGGTTGACCTTCACCGTCTTGCCCTTGGCATCGGTGAACAGACCGGCGGTCGGCGCGATCAGTTCGGCGACGATCCCGGACGTGCCCAGCGTGTCGACGAGTGCGGTCAGCTCCGCAGCCTCGGCGCCGTACCCGATCAGGATGCCGACCTTTCGGCCCTTCACCGTCGGAGCCGGCTTGTCCATGCTGAGCGCCGGCGAGGAAAGCTTCACCGCATCGCGCTTGAGCGGACCCGAGGGGGTCGGCGCCGAGGGGGTGGGATTGTCGGGCGTGCCGGCCGGCTCGACGGCGATACCGGTCTGCGCCGAGACCACGGCAGCAAGCTCCGGATTGATGTTGACCAGGATCTCGTTCATCACGCGGTTGCGCACGCCCTCATCGACGACGTTGTTGAGCTCGAAGGCGAAGGCGGCGGCGATGTGGTCCTTCTCCCAATCGCTCATGCTGTTCCAGAACATTGTCGCCTGGCTGAAATGGTCATTGAAGCCGGGGCTGCGCGCGCGTGTCTTGCCGCCGGACTCCTCGATCATCAGCGAGCGGAAGGCCGCGGCGCCATCGGGCCTGTGCATCGGGCAGCCGCGCGCGAGGCTGTTGGGGAAATAGGCGACGCGGCCCTTGTCGATGGTCGTTCGCCCCATCCCGTCGCGCTGATTGTTGTCGACCGGCGCGAGCGAGCGGTTGATCGGCAGCTCGTGGAAGTTCGGCCCGACGCGGCGCAATTGCGTGTCGATGTAGGAGAACAGGCGGCCCTGCAGCAGCGGGTCGTTGGTGAAGTCGATGCCGGGGATGATGTGGCCGGTGTGGAATGCGACCTGCTCGGTCTCGGCGAAGAAATTGTCGGGGTTGCGGTTCAGAACCAGCCTGCCGACGCGGCGCACCGGCACGAGTTCCTCGGGGATGATCTTGGTGGGGTCGAGCAGGTCGAAGTCGAAGGCATGCTCGTCCTTCTCCTCGACGATCTGCAGGCCCAGCTCCCACTCCGGAAAGTCGCCGCGTTCGATCGCCTCGAAGAGGTTGCGGCGGTTGAAGTCGGGATCCTTGCCGGCCAGCAGTTGCGCCTCTTCCCATACCAGCGAAGCCACGCCCTTCGGTGGCTTCCAGTGGAACTTCACGAAGCGCCATTCGCCTTTGGCGTTGACCAGGCGGAAGGTGTGCACGCCGAAGCCTTCCATGGTGGCGAAGCTGCACGGGATGGCGCGGTCGCTCATCACCCACATCAGCATGTGCGCGCTCTCCGGCGTGAGCGAGACGAAGTCCCAGAACGTGTCGTGCGCCGACGCTGCCTGCGGGATCTCGCGGTGGGGCTCCGGCTTCACCGCGTGGATCAGGTCGGGGAACTTGTTGGCGTCCTGGATGAAGAACACCGGCATGTTGTTGCCCACCAGGTCCCACACGCCCGCGCTCGTGTAGAATTTCACCGCGAAGCCGCGCACGTCGCGCGCCGTGTCGGCCGAGCCGCGTGAGCCCGCTACCGTCGAGAAGCGGACGAAGACCGGCGTCTGTACCCCCTTGCCCTGCAGCGGTGCGGCCATGGTGAGAGCGCTGAGATCGTCGTAGCACTCGAACACGCCATGCGCGGCCGCGCCGCGTGCGTGCACGACGCGCTCGGGAATGCGCTCGTGGTCGAAATGCGTGATCTTCTCACGCATCAGGATGTCTTCAATCAGCGTCGGGCCGCGGGCGTGTGCCTTGAGCGAGCTCTGGTCGTCGCTGACGGCCACGCCCTGGTTGGTGGTCAGACGCTCGCCCGGCGCCTGCGAGAAGGGCCCGAGCTGCTCGGTCTTGGGCGTTTCGGTCGCGACAGCATCGGGATCCTTCTCTGTCGCCTGGCCGGAGGTCCGCGCTGCCGCTGGTTTGCCCGTCTTCGCCATTATCCGCTCCATGATCACGCTTCGGGACCACCGGGGGAACGGAGCGCGCTGGGGCAGGTTCCGAGGATCGTGGAGGCGGGGGCGCAACCGGGACCTCGATTTGCCGTTGCCTTGGACTGCCCATGAGGGATTGGCCATGTCGCCCAGGAAGGACAAGAAGGAATTGGCCCAGGACAGTGCGTCACCCGGCCCCATCCTGGGCCACGCTGCCAAGACGCTGCCGGCGGTGACGGTCGACACCTACAACGAGGAACTGCGCGACGAGGAAGGCTTCGTCGGCGACCGCGCCAGCGGCCGCGCCTTTCGCGCCATTCTCGACGATTGGCGCGAGCTGGTGCGCAAGCAGGGCGACGATCCGTTCGGCGACACGCCCACGGAGCGCATCCGCAAGGCTGACATGGACAAGATGCTGGCCAGCGACGATCCGAAGGCGGCTGGCCTGGTGCATACCGCAATCGAGGAGTTCGCCGGCGAGTTGGCGCGCGTGGTGCGCCGCTTCCTGCGCCTGAAGTCGTGGAAGGGCACCGAGCGCATCGTCGTGGGCGGTGGCCTGAGCGCCAGCCACATCGGCACCCTGGCGATGGGCCGCGCCGGCATGATCCTGGCCGGCGACGGCATCGAGATCGAGCTGAACGCCGTCTCGCACCACCCCGACGAGGCGGGCCTGGTGGGTTCGGTGCAACTCGCGCCGGCGTGGGTTCTCGCCGGGCACGACGCGATCCTCGCCGTCGACATCGGCGGCACCAACATGCGGGCCGGCATCGTGCAGCTCAACCTCACCAAGAAGGACAGCCTCGCCAAGGCCAAGGTGTGGAAGCTGCGCCACTGGCGGCACGCCGACGACAAGCCCTCGCGCGAGGAAGCGGTGAAGCGGCTGACAAAGATGATCATCGAGCTGATCGAGCGGGCGGAGCGCGCCAAGGTGAAACTGGCGCCATTTGTCGGCATCGCCTGTCCCGGACTGATCGACGGGAGGGGCGCGATCACCAGCGGCGGGCAGAACCTGCCCGGCAACTGGGAGGACGACGAGTTTCACCTGCCGAGCAGCCTGAAGCTGCCCAAGATCGGCAACCATGAGCCGGCGATCGTGATGCACAACGATGCGGTCGTGCAGGGGCTGAGCGCGGTGCCGACGATGAAGGACGTCAAGCGCTGGGGCGTGCTGACCATCGGCACTGGCCTGGGCAACGCTCGGTTCACCAACCACCCCCTCGAAAGCTGAGACCGGGGCGCGGAATGGCGCTACTCTGGCGGATCGCCGCGGCCGATCCCGAGCGGGAAAGCGCATGCCATGAGCGTCCGTTGCCAGCCGATTCCGATCGTCGCCGCCATGCTGTGCCTGTGGCCCGCGGCGCTTGCCGCGCAACAACCCTCGGGCCGCCATGGCGACGGTCACGCCCAGCATCACGACTGGTACAAGGACCTGCGCCAGCCCGATACCGGCATGAGCTGCTGCAACGGCTCGGCCGATGGGCGGACCGGCGACTGCCGGCCGGCCCCGTCCTATATGGGTGACGACGGCGCCTATCGCGTCTGGGATGGCCGCGAATGGCTGGTGGTGCCCAGGAGCAAGATCATCACCATGCCGACGCCCGACCGGGGCACCCATCTGTGCGAGACCTACGGCAAGGTCTTCTGCTTCATCACGGGCGGGCCATCGAGCTGAGAACTGGTGCTGCGAGAGAGGATTGAACTCTCGACCTCACCCTTACCAAGGGTGTGCTCTACCACTGAGCTACCGCAGCGGCTCAGCTCGTCTGGGCGGCGGGGGTATGCCATACACCCCCCCGCGGTTCAACCCTGTCCCGGCCGGGAGGACAACGTGGCCTATACGACCTTCGATTTCGACGTCGCCGATCACGTCGCCCATATCCGCCTGAACCGGCCGGACAAGCGCAATTCCATGGTCAGGGAGTTCTGGGAGGAGATCCGCCAGGTCTTCGCCGTCACCATCGGCGAGGAGTGTCCCGACGTACGCGCGGCGGTGATCTCCTCGACCGGCCCGCATTTCACGGCCGGCATGGACCTCTCGGTGTTCGGCTCGATCGTCGCCGAGGAGGCCGATCCGGCCCGCAGGCGCGAGCGTTTCCGCCGCGGCCTGCTGGCCTACCAGGACTCCTTCAGCGTGATGGAGAAGGTCAGGGTACCAGTGCTGGCGGCGGTGCAGGGCGGCTGCATCGGCGGCGGCGTCGACATGATCTCGGCCTGCGACATGCGCTACTGCACCGACGACGCCTTCTTCACCATCAAGGAGATCGACCTCGGCATGACCGCCGATGTCGGCACCCTGCAGCGCCTGCCGCACCTGATCCCGCAGGGCCTGGTGCGCGAGCTCGCCTATACCGGCCGCGCGCTCTCCGCCCAGGAGGCGTTGCGCGCCGGACTGGTCAACGCCGTCTACGCCACCCAGGCCGAGATGCTCGAGGGCGTGATGGGCATCGCCCGCACCATCGCGGCGAAGTCGCCGCTGGCGGTCTACGGCAGCAAGGAGATGATCAACTACGCGCGCGACCACTCGGTCGACGAGGCGCTGAACTACATGAGCGTGTGGAACGCCGCCTTCATCCACGGTGCCGACATGCCCGAAGCCTTCACCGCGACACGCGAGAAGCGCGCGCCGCGGTTCGCCGATCTCGATCTGCGCAAGACGGTCTGATCCTTCTCCCTCGCGGCCGCCCGCGGCCCCTGACCTGCGCGGGGAGAAGGGACGGCGTCACTTCATCATGTAGCTGCGGCGCACCGGAGCCGCGGCGCCGGCCTTGCGGCTTTCGAAGACGACGGCCTTGTCGCTGTCGACCGTGGTGAGCTTCATGTCGGCGGGCAGGCCGCGGTCGGTGGACTTGCCGGCCTCGCTCTCGACCAGGAAGGCGCGCACCGCCTCGACCGTCGGCGCCGCCTGGCCCTGGGCGTCCTTGCGCTCCGACAGCGCCTCGACGGCGCTGGCCTGCAGGAGCTTGGGCCACATCTTGCGGAACAGCACGCCGGAGCTGTAGACCTCGGCGCTGTTGATCTTGCCATTGATGGCGAAGACGTAGCCGATGACGTCGGGTTCCTTGTCGATCGCCGGCATCAGCGCCGCGACGGTCTCCTTGATCGTCGCCTGAAGCTTCTGGTTCTCCAGCGACAGCTGCAGGGAGCTGGCCGAGGCCGGCGCGGCCACCGGCGCCTGCACGGTGTCGCTCAGCTTGCGCTGCATGTCGGCGACGCCGGCCCAGACGCGGCCCTGGCTGTCGCCCGGCGCCGGCCGCGCGGTCTGGCGCTGCACGCGCGCATGCGGGTCGCGCGGCTCGGGATTGGGCTGCACGTTGGGCTTGGCCAGCGGCACGCCGCGCGCGGCAAGCTTCAGGTCCTTCGATGGCAGCGAGGTGGTGGCGCTGGCGAATTGCTTGACGTCCTCGCGGCCGCGCGCCGACCAGCGGCCGTGCTCGACGCAGAACGCCGCCAGCGGCACGCGTCCCGAGCGTGGCGCCAGCACCAGGTCGAGCTGCACCACGCGGTCCTGCTGGCCGCCCTTCACGATATCGCCAGCCTGCACGAAGACGTCCTGGTCGCCGAGATTCTCGATCTCCAGCTCGCTCACCGTGCCGGTCTCGCGCACGCGCACCGTGCCGCGCTGCAGCGCTTCCTGCAGGGTGAGCGGCGGCTTGCCGGTATCGCCCGGCTTGCCGTGGATCATGTAGAGGGTGAGGTTGCCGTGGCTGTAGGGGCCTGAGAGCCGATAGTCGGTGGCCCTGAGATCTGCGGCCTCGGCCGCCGGTAGAGTGATGCCGGCGGCCAGTGCCGCCAGCGCTGCGATCCTGAACCGAGCGCTGAGTTGCCTCATCCGTGATTTCTCCCTTTCACATCAGGCGCGTGGGAGCATCGAGGCCGTTTGCGGCGCGGCCACGGTCCGTCCGTGGCGGGATCAAGGAGAATGGGGCAGGGACGTTGGCCGAACGACTTGCCGTCCTTTTCCGGCGGTCGCGATGGTAGACTGCCGCTCACGAAAGGCGCCCCGCGCCGGGAGTCGGCGTGGGGCCGGTCGAAGGGGAGGACGTCGAATACCAGGGCTACGCCGTGATAGCGCGGTTGCGGCCGCGAGGTTTCAGGGTGGGAATCGGGCCGTGCGCCTTGCCGTTGCCTGCGCCTTGGTGCTCGCGTCCATGGCATCGCCCGCCGCGGCAGCCGATCCCAAGGACACCAAGGTCACCGTCCTGGAGCTGTTGCTGCCGTCGACGGCCACCGGCGCGGCCGACGCGCGCAGGATCGTCGAGCAGGTCTCGCAGTGCGAGGATTTGCGCACCATCGCCCAACGCACATCGGGCGCCGCCATCGGCAGGCTCATCACGGTGCGCGTCGGCGACGTGCCGCCCGATATGGCGCAGCTTCTCACCACGACGCCGATCGGGCACGCCGTCGGCCCCTTCCTGGTTACCGGCTGGATCCAGGTCCTAGCGATCTGCAGCCGGCAGGACGCCGAGCCCTAACGCCTCACGATCTTCCAGATGCCCTTGAGGTCGACGAGCGTGCGGTCGCCGACATAGATGCGGCCGGTGACGAAGATGAGGTCACGCGTGGTGCGCGTGACGGTACCGGTGCACTCGATCCAGTCGCCGGCGCGGCCGGGCGCCACGAAGGAGGTGGCAAGGTCGATGGTCGAGCTCGGCGTCTTGCCGCCGGCGAAGAAGGCGAGTGCGCCCAGGCATGTATCGGCGAAGCTCACCAGCATGCCGCCATGCACGATGCCGGCAGGATTGAGGTGCTTGTCGGTGGCGCGGAAGGCCCAGGCGTAGATGCGGCCATCGCGGGGCTTGCGCAGATAGAGCGGGCCGATCAGTGCGCCGAAGCCGACATTGCCGCGCAGCGGCTCGAAATGCTCGGGGATGTCGGCGGCGGCCGTGACGGGTTCGGCGCTCATGCCGGCTTCTTCCACTCGCGCAACGCGACCACGGCGCTGTAGTTCAACAGCGGCGTGCCGTTCTGCACCACCGTGCCGGTGGGGAAGGCGAAGCGCTCGCTGGTGCGTGCGAGGTCGACAGTGGTCTCCAGCGGCGTGCCGACCGTGCCGGCCGACAGGAACTCCGCCGTGAACATCACCGTCGACGGCGCCTTGTTGAGCCGCGAGGTGATCGCCGTGCAGAAGGCGTTGTCGGCGAAGGTCATCAGCATGCCGCCATGCACCGAGGCGCCGGAGTTCAGCATGTGCTGGAAGGTCGGCTGGATCACGTGCACGCCCTCGGCCTTGTCCCGGAAGAAGGTCGGGCCGGTGTGGCGTAGGTATGGGCTCGAGCGCAGCTCGCGGCGATAGCCCTCGGGCGCCGCCACGTCCTCGGGCGGGCCGGGCGGGCGCGTACCGCCGGCGACGCGGGTCAGGCCCTCGTCGTCGCGACGGCCCATCGCCTTGTCGCGTGCGATATGGCGCGTCACGCCACTATAGGTGGCCAGCCGCTTGCCGTTCTGCAGCACCGAGCCGCGCGCGAAGGCCATGCGGCCGGTCACGCGCGTGGCCTCGCCCAGCGACTCGATAGCCGGGCCGATGGCGCCGGCCTCGAGGAACGACACGGTCAGGCTCACGGTCATGGCGAAGCTGCCGGGCATCTTGCCGCCCGACGCGGCGTGGCCGCAGGTGGCGCAGAGCGCGTAGTCGGCGAAGGTCAGGATCGCGCCACCATGCAGGATGCCGCCGGCATTGGTGTGCTCGGCCGTCGTCGGCATCGCGCAATGCACGCCGGTCTCGCGCCGCTGGTAATAGATCGGACCGATGTGATCCTCGAAAGGGTCGGACGGATCGAAGATGCTGTAGCCCGACAGATCCTGGGCGGTCAGCGAATCGGGCACGGTCATTCCTCTTGTCGACGCGGGCTGGCGCTGTATTACGGGAAAAGCCGGGGCGCTGGAAGCGGTGCGCCCGCGCTTTCGTCAGGCGAACCGGAGGGGCCGTGTCGACATCCACGCACAAGATCGAGGTGGCGCGCGAGATCCGCGAGGGCGGGACGGTGGCGCAGGTGGTCTACGACAACGCGCGCCGGCTGAACGTCGTCGGCCCCGCGGCGCTCGACGATCTCGCCGCGACCTTCCGCGAGCTGGCGAAGGATCCGCAGCTGCGCGTCGTGGTGTTCTCCGGCGCCGGCGGCAAGGCCTTCATCGGCGGTGCCGACATCTACCACATGGCCGAGATGAAGACGGCCGAGGACGCGCGCGCCTTCATCACCCGCATCCACGTGCTGTGCCAGGCGATCCGCGAGTGCCCGGTGCCGGTGATCTGCCGCATGGAGGGCTACACCCTGGGCGGCGGGCTCGAGGTCGCCGCCGCCTGCGATTTCCGCATCGCCGCTGACAGCGCCGCCTTCGGCATGCCCGAGGTCAATGTCGGCATTCCCTCGGTGGTCGAGGCGGCGTTGCTGCCGCGTCTGATCGGCTGGGGCCGCACCTCGTGGCTGTTGATGACCGGCCAGAACATCGGTGCGCAGAAGGCGCTGGAGTGGGGGCTGGTCGAAACCGTGGTGAAGCCGCGCGATCTCGACGCGGCGATCGAGCGCGATGTCGCCGCGATCGTCGCGGCCGCGCCCAAGGCGGTGCGCGCCCAGAAGTCGCTGATGCGCCGCTGGGAGGCGCTGCCGCTCGACGAGGCGATCCGCGCCGGCATCGACGCTTTCGCGCAGTCCGCGACGACCGGCGAGCACACCGAGCGCATGGCCGCGTTCGTCAATCGCAAGCGCAAGTAGAACCTACCTGCCCTGCCGGCAGGGCAAGGTAGTCACTGCGGCTTGAGCCCCGCGGCGTCGACGACCTTCTTCCACTTCACCGTCTCGGAGGCGATCTGCTTCGTCAGGGCATCGCTGCCGCCGATGATCGGCGAGCAACCGGCATCCTTGATGCGCTGGGCGACCTCGGGCGAGCTCACGCCCTTGACGATCTCGTCGCTCAGCTTCCTGGTGATCTCCGCCGGCAGGCCGGCGGGGCCGGAGACGTACCACCACGGCGCCGCGTCATAGCCCGGCACGCCCTGCTCGGCGATGGTCGGCACGTCGGGCATCGCGAACCAGCGTTTGGCCGACGACACGCCCAGCGCGCGCAACTTGCCGGTGTTGATGTGCGGGATATAGGCCGGCAGGTTGTCCATGGTCGAGGGGATGTTGCCGGCCAGCAGATCCTGCAGCACCAGCGAGCTGCCGCGATAGACGATGTGCTCGACCTTCATGCCGGTCAGCGACTGCAGGTACTCCATCGCCAGGTGACCGGTACCGCCGATCGCCGGCGAGCCGTAGTTGATCTGGCCGGGCTTGCTCTTGGCCAGCGCGATGAACTCCTGCAGCGTCTTGGCGGGCACGCTGGGATGCACTGCCAGCACGTTGGCGACCTCGCCGACCAGTGCCACGTTGGTGAAGGCTGTCGCCGTGTCGAACGGCATGTTCTTGTAGAGGAACTGGTTGGTGACGGCCGAGCCGACCGTGCCGAGCAGCAGGGTGTAGCCGTCGGGCGGCGACTTGGCGACCAGGTCGGAGCCGAGGTTGCCGCCGGCGCCGGTCTTGTTGTCGACGATGACCTGCGTGTTCCACGCCTTCGACAGATGGTCGGCCACGATGCGGCCGAGAATGTCGGTGGCGCCGCCGGGCGCGAAGGCGACGATGATGCGGATCTGCCGGTTGGGATAGCCGCCCTGCGCCAGCGCTGGCGCGGCCAACAGGCCGGCGCCCGCCGCGATGAACGTGCGGCGGGACAGGGAATGACGCGACGGAATACGGCTCATGGACGCCCCTCGGTTTGTTGCCCGCACCGTAGCGCGCGGCGCTGATTTTCGCCAAGGAGAGCCTCACGATGATCATCACCATCACCGCCTTTGAACGGTCACCCGATGGCGGCAAGGGACTGGCGCGTGATACGCGCGTTCGCTGGGCGCTGGAGGAAGTCGGCCAGCCCTACGCGGTTCGCCTCGTGTCGTTCCGGGCGATGAAGGAGCCCCGGCATCTGGCGCTTCATCCTTTCGGCCAGATTCCGACCTACGAGGACGGCGGCCTCGCCCTGTTCGAGACGGGCGCGATCGTCCTGCATATCGCCCAGCGCCATGCCGGCCTGCTGCCGGACGATGCCGATGCGCGGGCGCGCGCGATCACCTGGATGTTTGCCGCGCTCAACACGGTGGAGCCGCCGATCCTCGACCTGGCAGCCGCGAAGCTTCTCGAGGGTGACAAGCCCTGGAGCAAAGAGCGCCTGCCGCTGGTCGAGGACCGCGTCCGCGAGCGGTTGAGGCAGTTGTCCGCACGCCTCGGCAGCGCCGACTGGCTCGACGGCGGGTTCAGCGCCGGCGACCTGATGATGGTGTCGGTGCTGCTCAGGCTGAGAGCATCGGGCCTTCTCGACGAATGCCCGAACCTCGCCGCCTATGTCGCCCGCGGCGAAGCGCGGCCCGCCTACAAGCGGGCCTTCGCGGCGCAACTGGCGGTCAACACCGGCATGCCACCGGCCGGCTGAAGAGCTGCGCGTCAGCGCGGCGGTCCCCAATTGTCGCGCACGTGCACGGTGCGGAATCCGGTGCGCATCATGTTGCGGAAGGATGGGTTGGGCGCGTCGGCGGTGTCCTCGCCGGTCTCGGTGACGACGACGCGGCAGCCCGCGGCCAGCGCATCGCTGACGCGCCGCGCCAGCAGGGCGCATTGCCCGCCGCGCCCGCGATGCGAAGGCAGGGTGGCGCCCAGCCCGCACCAGGCGGTGTCGCCCCTGATATAGAGCGCGCCGGCCGCGACCGGCTGCCCGCCGTCCCAGCCGATATAGGTGCGCCAGCCCGGCCGGCCGACCATCGCCACCAGCCACGGCGCCAGCGCCGGCGGCATGCCGAAGCCGCCGACGGCAGCGGCCGCGAAGGCCTCGCCATCCTGCGGTCGGGCCTCGGCGATGCGAAGCGTGGTCGGCATCGCGGCGACGGGCTCGCGGCCGCGGATCGTCTTGGCCCAGCGGCCGCGCCGCTGCAGGCCGTCGCGCGCGAAGTCGATATGCAGCCAGGGCGGCGGCTGCAGGAAGAAGTCCGGCGCGCCGCTGTCGCGATGGCGCTGCAGCGCGGCCCTCCACTCGTCCGGCGTCTGCCAGCCGAAGGACCGGTTGAACAGCGGAATCGGCATCCGGGGCGCCATCGAGCTGGCGGCTGCGTCCCCCTCGATCACCGCCAGTCCCAGCCCCTGGGCCAGCGGCGGCGGGCAGGCGCGCACCAGGTCAGCCCATCCCGCGGCCTCGACCGCTTCCACCAGTCCCGCTTCGTCGGACATAGCACCCTCCAGCCTTCCGACCTTTACGATGTAAGGATAGTGCCCGGATGTACCTTACGATGTAAAGTCACAGACATGCGAACCAGACTGTCGCGCCAGCGCATCGCCGCCGCCGCCCTCGATCTGATCGAGAAGGACGGGCTTGAAGCCTTCAGTACACGCCGGCTGGGCGAGGCCCTGGGCGTCGAGGCCATGGCGCTCTATCACCATTTTCCCAGCCGCGCGGCGTTGCTCGACGCCGTTGCCGAGCGCCTGGTGGGGGCCATCGAGCTGCCGCCGGACTCGCCGGATATCCTGGCCTGGCTGGCCGAGACGGTCCGCCGCTATGTCGCCGTGGCGCGCCGGCATCCGCAGGCCTTCCCGCTGCTGGCGACGCGGCGCTTCAACACCGAGCCGGCGCTGCTCTTCGTCGAGCGCATCCTGGCGGCGCTGGCCGCGGCGGGTGCGACGCCGGCGCTGGCGGCCGACATCTTCCGCGGCCTCGGCGCCTTCGCCAATGGCGCGGCCCTGGCCGACCGTGCCATCCGCACCGGGCCGGCCCTGGCCGATCGCGGCGTCGATGCGAGCCGCCTGCCGCATGTGGCGCGCGCGGCACGCTGGCTGGGGGCGGCGCAGGCGAAACGGCAATTCGAGGCCAATCTCGCGATGCTGATGACGGGGGTCGCAGAGCGGCTGAACGTCCGCCCGGCATCTTCCGGCCGCCGCCGGATCGGCGCTAAGAAGACGAGGAGAGTGACGCGGGAGGATTGACCATGGCCGGCAAGACGGTGCGCATCGGCGGCAGCTCGGGATTCTGGGGCGACACCGAGACGGCGCCGGGCCAGCTCGTGCGCCACGGCAACATCGACTACCTGGTGAACGACTATCTCGCCGAGGTCACCATGTCGATCATGGCGGCGCAGAAGATGAAGAACCCGCAGGCCGGCTACGCCACCGACTTCGTCACCGCGGTCATGGCGCCGTTGGCCAGGGAGATCGCCGACCGTGGGATCAAGGTCGTCACCAATGCCGGCGGCGTCAACCCGCAGGCCTGTGCCGAGGCCGTGCGCAAGGCCTGCGAGGCGGCCGGCGTGAAGCTCAAGGTCGCTGTCGTCATCGGCGACGACCTGATGGGCAAGATCCCCGAGCTGCGTGCCGCGGGTATCACCGAGATGGGCGGCGACGCACCGCTGCCGGCCAAGATCGTCAGCATGAACGCCTATCTCGGCGGGTTCCCGATCGCGCGGGCGCTGGCGGAAGGCGCCGACGTGGTGATCACCGGCCGCTGCGTCGACTCGGCGGTCACGCTGGGGCCGCTGATCCACGAATTCGGCTGGACGATGGACGACTACGACCGGCTTTCGGCCGGCACGCTCGCCGGCCACATCCTCGAATGCGGCGCGCAGTGCAACGGCGGCAATTTCACCGACTGGCGTCTCGTGCCCGGCTACGACGACATGGGCTTCCCGATCGCCGAGGTCTCGGAAGACGGCTCCTTCGTGCTCAGCAAGCCGGACAACACCGGCGGGCTGATCACCACGGCGACGGTGGCCGAGCAGATGCTCTACGAGATCGGCGATCCGCGCGCCTATCTCGTGCCCGACGTCGCCTGCGACTTCACCCAGGTGCGCTACGAGCAGCTCGGCAAGGATCGCGTGCGCGTATCGGGCGCCAAGGGCCGGCCGCCGACCGATCACTACAAGGTCTCGACCACCTGGCCCGACGGCTTCAAGTTCGCCTCGATCTTCATGCTCTCGGGCCGCGAGGCGGTGGCCAAGGGCCGCCACAGCGCAGAGTCGATCATCAAGAAGACCCGCCGCATGTTCCGCGAAAAGAACTACGGCGATTATCGCGACGTCAGCATCGAGATCATCGGCGGCGAGGACACCTACGGCCCGCACGGCCACGCGCTCGATTCGCGCGAGGTGGTGGTGAAGATCGCCGCGCGGCACGACCAGCGCGAGGCGCTGTCGCTGCTGGGCCGCGAGATCGCGCCGATGTCGACCGGCGGCGTGGTCGGGATGTCGGGCTCTTTCGGCGCCGGCCGCGTCTCGCCGCAGCCGGTGATCCGCATGTTCTCCTGCCTCGTCCCGAAGTCGATAGTGCCGGTCAGCGTCGAGATCGACGGCAAGAGCATCGCGATGCAGGAGGGCGCCAGGGCCGGCGGCTTCACCGAGGCGCAGTTGCCGGTCGAGGCGCCAGCCGCGTCTTCGAGCATCAGCGGCGCGAGCGAGACCGTGCCGCTGATCGCGCTGGCCTATGGCCGTTCCGGCGACAAGGGCGACAACGCCAATATCGGCATCTTCGCGCGCCGGCCCGAATACGTGCCGATCCTCGAATCCGAGGTCACCGAGGAAGCGATGGCCAGGTTCTTCGCCCATCGCATCAAGGGCAAGGTGACGCGTTGGCGCCTGCCCGGTATCGGCGGCTTCAACTTCCTGCTGCGCGAGGCGCTGGGCGGCGGCGGCATGGCCTCGATCAAGGCCGACCCGCTGGCCAAGGCCTTCGCCCAGATGGCGCTCGACATGCCGGTGAAGGTGCCGGCGGCGCTGGCGAAGACATTACGTGAAGCCGCCCGGCGTGCGGCGTAGCAGGCGGGTGTCGGCCAGTGATGAGCCATCGTTGTTGCCTGACCGCTGGACGTCCGGCGACCCGATCCTCGGGCGACATCCGCAACCCAAGCAGACTCGCTGGACAACAGGGACGACCGTACGCGCTGCGTCACGCCCGCGCCTAGGTCTGCCTGGCCGACTCCGCTGCGCGGTTCATCAGGTCGACGAGGTGGTCGCGCAGCTGGTCGAAGGCGAAGCCCAGCGCGAACAGGCGACCGACATCGTCGACCGACAGCAGGCGCGTGGCGCCTTCCTGGCGCAACGCGGCGATTGCCGCGTCGTAGGCCGCGATGGCGTTGTTGACGGGCTCGATCGGCGGCGGCATCTGCCGCGCGGTCAGCGCCGCGCCGGTGGCGCGCATGAAGGCGGTGATCTCGTTCGACAGCTCGGCCAAAGGGGCGCGCAGGCGCGGGATCATCGCGGCGGGCAGCGGCGTGACGATGGTGCGGCGGATCATCACCAGGTCGTGGCGCAGACGCAGAAGCGTACGCTGGAAAGGCTCAGGATCGGGCGCGTCGGTAAGATGGCTGCGCCGTTCGCGCAGCGCCTCGTCGGTGGCGGTCTCGAGCCTGGTCAGCGAGGCGCGCATGGCGAAGAAGCGCCGGTCGATCGCGTCCTGATCGGTATCGCCGGTCGCGCCCTCGAACAGCGACGGCACGGCTTCGGCCAGCATGCTCACCATGTCGCCGGTGATCGAGGTCAGCACCGAATGGGCGCGCGCCGGCAGGATGAAGAGCGACACCATGATCGCCACGCCGCCACCCAGCGCGATCTCGGCCACGCGCTCGGCGGCCGATATCAGCGGGCCGGCGGCCTGGCTGACCGATCCCAGCAGCACGACGATGGCGGCGATGGGCGCCACGCGGAAGCGCGGGTTGAGCAGCGACAGCAGCGCCGCCGGCGCCAGCGCCGCGGCCAGCGCGACGGCGAGCAGGACGATGCTCGTGTGCGGGATCAGTAACGCCGCCGCCACGCCGCAGACGCCGCCGGCCAGCGCGCCGAAGAGCTGCTCGCCGGTCGCCTTCAACGAGCCGCCGACGCTGGCCTGCATCACGATCACCGAGGCCAGCACCGCCCAGTAGCCCTGCGGCAGCGCCAGCCAGTGGGCCAGGCCAAAGGAGATCGCCGCGGCGATGACGATGCGTGCGACACGGATCAGATCGCCGCGTCGAGGCGTCGGCCAGCTCACTGGACGGTGATGGTCTTCTTGACCAGCACCCGCTTCAGGCCCGGCACGACGTAGCGCAGCTCGTAGGTGCCGGGCTTGTCGGGCGCCGTGATGCGCAGCTCGTCATCGCCTTCCGCGCCCACCCAGGTCTCGTAGGAATCGGGCTCGGCGTTGGGCTTGGCGATGGCGAAGTAGTTGTCCGCCAGCTTCGGGCCGGTCCATTTGAACTCGAGCTCCTTGCCGGCGCCGACGCTGTCGGGCGCCTCGATGGTGATGGTGAAGGGCTCGGTCTTGATCTTCGCCCGCGCCAGCACGCGTGCCTCGCCGCCGGTGACGTAGCGCACCTCGTACTCGCCGGGCCGCGGCGGCAGCTTGAGCTTGGCGTCGTCGGGGTCGATGCCCTTGGTCGAGAAGTACTCGGTATAGGCGCCGCGATCGGCATCCGGCTTCACGACGGTGATGAAATCGCCCTCGTTGTTGGGGCCCGTCCAGGTCACCCGGATGCGCGCGCCGGCCGGCGCCGCGGGCGGCACCTCGAGCGTGGCCTGCACCGCGGTCACGGTGATCGGCCGCTTCGCCAGCGTCTCGTTGGAGCCGGCGACGACGTAGCGGATCTCATAGGCGCCGGGCCGCGTCGGAAGCAACAGCGTTGCGTCGTCGGGATTCGTGCCCTTGGCGTTGAAGTATTGCGTGTACTGGCCCTTGGGCGCATCCGGCGGCACGATGGTGATGAAATCGCCTTCGTTGTTCGGTCCTGTCCAGCCGACCTTGACGCGCGCGCCGGCGGGGCCGCTCGACGGTGCGTCGAGCGTGGCGCTGGTGGCCTCGGCGATCACCGGGCGGCGCGCCAGGATCTCGTTGGTCTGCGCGGTGACGTAGCGGATCTCGTAGAGGCCGGCTTGCGGCGGCAGGCGCAGCCGGGCGGTCTCGGGATCGGCGTCCTTGGTGTTGAAATAGTCGGTATAGGCGCCCTTGTCGGCATCGGGCCGCACCACGGTGATGAAGTCGCCGGCATTGTTGGGTGCGCCGCTCCACTTGACCGGGATGTACGAGCCGGCCGGTGCCTTGTCCTGAGCGTTGATCTCGACCTGCACCGCCAGCGCCACCACCGTGCGCCGCGCCAGCACGTCGTTGGTCTGGCCGGTGACGTAGCGGATCTCGTAGGTGCCGGGCCGATCGGGCACGCGCACCTTGGCCGGCGAGCCGTTGGACGTGTTGGCGTAGTCGCGATAGTCGCCCTTCGCTGCGGCGGGCGGCACGATGGTGATGAAGTCGTTGGCGTTGTTCGGCCCGGTCCATTCGATCTCGACCGTGCCGCCGATGGTGATGGTCTCGACCGCCTGCAGCGTTGCCTTGGCCGGCGTCACCTCGATCGGTGCGCGGGCCACGATCCGGCCGCTGGCATTGTCGTGGTAGACGATCTCGTAGGCGCCGGGCTTGTCGGGCGCGCGCAGGCTTGCCGGGTTCTGCGCCGTGTCGACCGAATTGCCCGACACGCTCTCGTTGCGCGGCACGGTGAACCCTATGGTGTCGGTCTTGGCGGCGCCGCCGCTCCAGCCCACCTGCAGCGTGTCGCCGGCGACCACCGTCTTCGGGGCGTTCAGCGTGACTTTCGGCGGTGCCGCCTTGGCCGCGGGCGGCGGCGGCGCGGG
This sequence comes from uncultured Rhizobiaceae bacterium, assembly GCA_964398335.1. Classification (GTDB taxonomy): domain Bacteria; phylum Pseudomonadota; class Alphaproteobacteria; order Reyranellales; family Reyranellaceae; genus JAFAZJ01. The sequence goes on along the minus strand of CAYNOF010000902.1, from coordinate 1,660 downwards.
CGGCTTGGGCGGTGCGGTGGCCTCCTGGCCTGCCGCGCGCAACGCCTCGCGCAGCTGCGCGGCGTCGCCGGCGCTGTAGTACTTGCCGCCAGTTGCGCTGGCGAGGCAGCGCAGGCCGCCTTCGTCCTGTCGCTGCACGGCGAAGCCGATGACATGGGCACGGAAATCGACGCCCAGCTTCTTCAGCTCGGCACCCAGCGCGCAGGGATCGGCCTTGCAAGTCTCGATGCCGTCGCTGATCAGGATCACCGTGGCCCGCTGCTCGGTGTATTTCAGCGACTCCGCCGCCTGCTTCACCGCCGCCGACAGCGGCGTCATGCCCTGCGGCGTGATACGCGCCGCGAGGCCCGTGAGCTTGGCGGCGTCGACCGGCCCGGCGGGCGCGAGCACCTCGATGTCCGAACAGTCGTTCTTGCGGCGGTGACCGTAGGCCATCAGCCCGACCTCGACCTTGGGATCCCAGCCCTTCAGCAGCTCACCCAGCGCCTCACGCGCCACGTCGATCCGGGCGCGGCCGCCGACCGGTGCCCACATGCTGCCCGAGGCATCGAGCACGATCATCGCGCGGCCGCCGCTGCCGGAGGTCGCAGCCGTCGGAGAGGTCTGTCCCCAGGCTGCGGATGCGGCGATGGCCAGCAGAGCCGCGGCGGCGACGATCAAGATCCGACGCATCGTCTTGCTCCCGATCAGGCGTGACGCGCTACTCTCACCATGGATATGATTCAAAGCAAGTGCGCACTCACGTCAGGTTACAGACAGGTCGGGTAGGGGATGAAGCAGCTAAAGATCACGGCGGTGACCGTCATCGTCACCGAGATTCCCGTGCGCCTGATGCGCCGTCATGGCTCGGGCGATGTCGGCGGCACCGTCAAGAACGCCATCCTCAGGCTCGACACCGATGCCGGGATCACCGGCTGGGGCGACGCCGCGCCGTGGGCGGTGTTCACCGGCACCATCGAGGCCAATGCCGCGGCGCTGGATGTCTATCTGCGGCCACTGCTGATCGGTGCCGATCCGCATCGCGTCGAGGCGCTGATGGCGGAAGCCGACCACGCCGTGGTCGGCCATCCGGAGGCCAAGGCGGCGATGGAGATGGCGCTGTTCGACATCGTCGGCCAGGCCTCGGGCCTGCCGGTGGCCGAGCTGCTGGGCGGCCGCTGCCGCGACGATATCCCGCTGTCGTTCTCGGTCGCCGACCCGGATTTCGACCGCGACATGGAGATGGTGCAGCGGCTCTACGGCGAGGGCCTGCGGCTGTTCAAGATGAAGACCGGCTTTGCCGGCCACGCAGCGGACCTCAAGCGCATGGAGCGCTTCCGCAAGGAGCTGCCCGCCGATGCCGAGCTGCGCATCGACTACAACCAGGGCATGGACACCTACGAGGCGATCCGCCAGTTGCGCGATGTCGAGGCCTTCAAGCCGACCTTCATCGAGCAGCCGGTGCCCGGCCATCACCGCGCCGCCTTGGCCGAGATCACCCGCGCCCTCGACACACCGGTGCTGGCCGACGAGAGCGTGTTCACGCCGACCGATGCGCTACTGGTTGCGGCCAACCGCATGGCCGACCTGGTCAGCATCAAGATCATGAAGCACGGCGGCATGATGGCCGGCCGCAAGGTGGCGGCGATCTGCGAGGCCGCCGGCATCGCCTGCTACGGCG
>CAYNOF010000901.1:0-3753 GCA_964398335.1 uncultured Rhizobiaceae bacterium | reverse complement strand
AGTCGCTCGCGGCCCGGCACGTTGGTGCGCGTCAGGATCCAGGCCAGCGTGAAGCCGATCAGGATCGCCATGACCGTCGCCATCACCGCGATGCTCACGGTATTGGTGAGGATGCCCAGATCCTCCTGGAACATCTCGATGTAGTTCGAGATGCCGTACTCCTCAGGGGGAAACGTCAGGGCATCGCCGACGTTCAGCGACTCCTCGACCAGGAAGACCAGCGGCAGGATGACGAGGAAGCCGACGATCAGCAGGACCGCGATGGTGATGACGCCCTGCCAAGGCAAGCGCGGGCGCGCGATCGCATCCGCCATGAGCGCGCGCCCCGTCTTCCGGACCTAGGCGATCAGCGCCGCGCGCCGACGATGCGGTCCCATTCCTTGGCGAAGGACGGGCGGTCCTTCTCGAAGGCGTTCCAGTCGGCCGGGATCAAGAGCTTCATCTTGTCCAGCGGCACGGTGTCGGAGCCGCCGGGCGCCGGCACGTCCTTGCGCGGCGAATGCAGCAGCAACGCCTCGGCGAGCGCCTTCTGGCCGACCGGCGAGAGGAACCAGTCCATGAACAGGTCGGCGGCGTTGGGATGCGGCGCCTGGTCGACGATGCCGTAGGTCTCCGACACGGTCGGCACACCGGTCTCGGGGAAGACGAAGGCCAGCGGCGCACCCTTGGCCTTGAACTCGATGTAACCCGAGTACTGCGCGCCCATGATGATCTTGTCCTGGCCGTCGACCAGGCGGCCGTACTGCTGGACATAGGAATCGAAGGCACGCGGCTTCTGGTCGGCGAACTTCTTGAAGTAGTCGTCGCCCAGGATCGGCTTGAGCATGTACCAGACGCCGTGCTGCAGGCCCGAGTTCGACACCTTGACGTTGATCGCGTCCTTCCACTTGGGATCGAGCAGGTCTTCCCATTTCTTCGGCGCCTCGGCGGCCGGCACGTTGTTCGGGTTGTAGGCGATGCCGCCCATGATCACCGAGCCCCAGGTCCAGTAGCCCTCGGGCTCGCTCTTGGTCTCCTTGGGGAAGGCCGCCATCTCGGGCGAGATGTACTGGCGGAAGCCGCCCTTGCGCTGGAAGTCCAGGATCATGCCCATGTCGGAGATCTGGATCACGTCGACCAGGTAGGACTTCGCCTGGCGCTCCGAGAGCACCTTGGCGTAGAGCGCGCCGGCCTGCAGGCGCACGTAGCTGGTCTTGATCTTGGGGAACATCTTGTTGAAGGCGGCCAGCAGCTTGACCTGGCCCTGCTCGGGGTCGGTCGAGTAGAGCGTGAAGGCGCCCTCGGCCTCGGCCTTCTCGACATTGGCGCAGGTCTTGAACCCGTCCATCTGCTTGGGCGCGTCGCACAGCTTGGCCTGCGCATAGGCGCCCGACCAGCCCGTCCAGCACACCGCCGACAGCGCCACACCCACGATCGCAAACAGCTTCATGGCACACTCCCTAAGGCTCGTTGTCATTGCGGAGCCTTCAGCGGCTCCCTTGGTTGGCGGCAACCCTAGACTGCCGAAACCGCCGCTGCAATCGTCGCAGCCTCAGAACCGCTTCGCGCCGTTGACCGGCACCTTGAGCGCATAGAGCGAGGTGGTGGCGGTGATGTAGAGGTGATTGCGCCTGGCGCCGCCGAACTCGAGGTTGGCGACGCGCTCGGGCACCCTGATCTTGCCGATCAAGCTGCCGTCGGGCTGGATGCAGTGCACGCCGTCGGCGGCGCTGGTCCAGATCCGGCCATCGGTGTCGAGCCGCAGGCCGTCGTAGATGCCGGCGTTGCAGGTCGAGAACACCTTCCCCTTGCCGAGCTTGCCGCCGTCGCCGACCTCGAAGACCCGGATATGGCGCGGGCCGTCGGTGGCATGCGTGGCACCGCTGTCGACGATGTAGAGCAGCTTCTCGTCGGGCGAGAAGGCGAGACCGTTGGGCCGCACGAAATCGTCGGCGGCGATGGCGCACTTCCCCGTCGCCGGATCGACGCGATAGACGTGGCAGGCGCCGATCTCGCTCTCGGCCTTGTTGCCCTCGTAGTCGCTGTCGATGCCGTAGGCCGGATCGGTGAACCAGATCGAGCCGTCGGACTGCACCACCACGTCGTTGGGACTGTTCAGTCGCTTGCCGTCGAAGCGATCGGCGATGGTGGTGATCGAGCCGTCGTGCTCGGTGCGCGACACGCGGCGAGTGCCGTGCTCGCAGGTCACCAGCCGGCCCTGACGATCGACGGTGTTGCCGTTGCTGTTGCCGGCGGGCTGGCGGAACACGCCGGTGGCGCCGGTCGTCTCGTCCCAGCGCAGCATGCGGTCGTTGGGGATGTCGCTCCACACCAGCGAGCGCGACGCCGGGAAATAGGCCGGGCCCTCGGCCCAGCGACATCCTTCATAGAGCTTCTCGACCCGTGCGCTGGTGCGCACGCAACGCAGGAACGCGCGGTCAAGGACCTCGAAATCGGCATCGGCCATGGCGTCTCTCCCTGCCCCGACTCTTAGCCGAAGCGCGCCGGATCGCAATGCGCCAGCGCCGGCGGCAGCGCCTCGCCGTCGAGCAGCTTGGCGATCAAACGACCCGTCGCGGTCGCCAGCGTGAGCCCGACATGCTGGTGACCATAGCCGCAATAGACGTTGATGTGACGCGGTGCGCGGCCGATCGCCGGCCGAAAATCGGGCAGCGACGGACGCTCGCCCATCCAGCGGCTCTTCTCGTCACCGCCGACGCCGGGAAAGATCGCCTGCAGATGCTTCTTCAGCAGATCGGCGCGGTGCCATGATTCGGGCCGGTCGGGCGCGCCCAGTTCGACGGTGCCGGCGACGCGCAAGCCCTCGCGCATCGGCGTGATGAAGAAGCCGCGCTCGGCCGGCGACACCGGCAGATCGAACCGGACGTTGTCCGGCTCGAGCATCACGTGGTAGCCGCGCTCGGCCACCAGCGGTGCCTTGAAGCCGAGATGCCGGGTGAGATCGCCGGAGGCGCGGCCGGCGCAGATCGCCACCGCATCGACCGGGATCGACTTGCCGCCGGCGCGTACCGCCGTGACGCGATCGCCCGCCGTGTCGAAGCCCTCGACATTCGCCTTCTCGATGCGACCGCCCTCGGCGGCGAAGCGCTCCGCCAGCGTCGTCACGACGTGGTACGGGCTCACCGTGTGCATGCCGTGCGGGTAGTAGACGCCCTTGACGATGTGCGGCGACAGGCCGGGCGCCAGCGCGCGTGCGCCATCGCCGTCGACGATCTCCATCGCCGTGCCCTTGGCGGCCTGCAGCGCGCGTTCCCGCGCGCCGCCCTCGAAACCGTCCATGGTCTCGTAGACATAGAGCGCGCCCTTGGACTTGAAGAGCTCGCCCAGCCCCGAGGCCTGGATCTCCGCTTTCCACGCGATATTGGCCTCGGCCATCAGCGCGCCGAAGGAATCGACGCCCTTGTTCACCTCTTCGCTGCTCGACGCGGCGCGGCCGAAGCGCAGCATCCAGGGGATCAGCCAGAAGAGGCTCGGCAGATGCACCGTGAGCGGGCCATCGCGATCCAGCAGCATGCTCGGCACGCTCTTGAGCACCGAGGGCCGCGCCAGCGGCAGCACATGGTCGATGGCGATGAAGCCGGCATTGCCGAACGAGGTCTTGCGGCCGGGATCGACGCCGTCGAGCACGATCACCGGACGGCCGCTGCGCTGGATGGCGCGGGCCGTGGCCATGCCGACCACGCCCGCGCCGATGACCGCGACGGTCATGATCTACGTCGTCCCGAGCGGAGCGAAGGAGCTTGCGGTATCGCG
>CAYNOF010000900.1:0-2236 GCA_964398335.1 uncultured Rhizobiaceae bacterium | reverse complement strand
ATCCAGGTCTTGTTGCCGTAGACCTTGTAGGTGTCGCCCTCGCGCACCGCGCGCGTGCGCAGGCTGGCGAGGTCGGAGCCGGTGTTGGGCTCGGTGAAAACGGCGGTGGGCAGGATCTCGCCCGAGGCGATCGCCGCCAGGTATTTGCGCTTCTGCGCCTCGGTGCCGCCGGCGCGGATCAGCTCGCCGGCGATCTCGGAGCGCGTGCCCAGCGAGCCGACGCCGATATAGCCGCGCGACAGCTCCTCGGTGACGACGCACATGGCGAGCTTGCCCATGCCCAGCCCGCCCCACTCCTCGGGAATGGTCAGGCCGAAGACGCCGAGCTCGGCCATCTTCTGCACCACGGGCAGCGGGATCAGCTCGTCCTTCATGTGCCAGTCGTGCGCGAAGGGCAGCACCTCGTCGTTGACGAAGCGGCGGAACTGCTCGCGCACCATGGTCAGCGCCTCGTCGTCGAGGCCCAGCGCGCCGAAATCGCCGGTGTCGAGCGCATCGGCCAGCAGCTCGGCGATGCGCGCGCGCACTGCCGCGGTGTTGCCCGAGGCGCGCAGCGTGCGTGCGGCGCCCGAGTCGAGCGCGCGCAGCGCGGCCTCGTCGATGCCGAGATCGCCGGGGCGCACCACCTCGACCTGGCTGATGGCGATGCCGCCTGAGAGCTGGTTGAGGTACTCGCCGAACGCGGACTGCAGGATGAGCTGCTCGAGCTCGCCGAACGTGCCGTGCGCCTTCAGCGCCTCCGCCCAGCGCCGCATCTGGCGCAGGCCGGCGACGTAGGTGGCGATCCAGGCATAGCCGTGCGCGGCGAACTGCTCGCGCTCCAGCAGCTTCGCGTCAACGCGGCCCGACGGCGCGATCAGCTTGCGCACCGCGTTCTTGGCGGCGATGTCGAAGGAGTCGGCGACCGCTTCGGCCTCGGCGCAAAGCGGCAGCAGACGGTCGAGCAGCAGCGACGGTTGGACGAAATTTTCCGCGACCGACATCAAACTCCCCCTCTGTCGTCCTGAGCGAAGCAAAGGGCCTCGCGGTCGGACGAACTCACGCGACTGATCGCTATGCCGCAAGGTCCTGCGCTTCGCTCAGGACGACGGCGCGGGCTACTCCTCGAGCGCGTCTTCCAAGGTGCGCAGGCCCGGGCGCCGGGCCGAGACCAGCACCGCCATGTTGCCGGGCTTGTGCTGGTTCTTCCACATCTTGGTATGGGCGCGCGGGATGTCCTCCCAGGCGAAGACCTCGCTCATGCACGGATCGACGCGGCGCTCGATCACCAGCTGGTTGGCCTGGCTGGCCTGCAGCAGGTTGGCGAAGTGGCTGCCCTGGATGCGCTTCTGGCGCATCCACACGAAGCGCGCGTCGAAGGTGATGTTGTAGCCGGTGGTGCCGGCGCAGAAGACGACCATGCCGCCGCGCTTCACCACGAAGCAGGAGACCGGGAAGGTCTGCTCGCCGGGATGCTCGAAGACGAAGTCGACGTCGTTGCCCTTGCCGGTGTGCTCCCAGATCGCCGCGCCGAATCGGCGGCACTTCTTCATGTACTCGGCGTAGCCCTTCTGGTCGTCGACGTCGGGCAGCTGGCCCCAGCAATCGAAATCGTTGCGGTTGATGACGCCCTTGGCGCCGAGCTGCATCACGAAGTCCTTCTTCGACGGATCGGAGATCACGCCGATGGCGTTGGCGCCGGCCGCGGCGATGAGCTGCACCGCCATCGAGCCGATGCCGCCCGCCGCGCCCCACACCAGCACGTTGTGGCCCGGCCGCAGGATGTGCGGGCGGTGGCCGAACAGCATGCGGTAGGCGGTGGCGAGCGTCAGTGTGTAGGAGGCGCTCTCCTCCCACGTCAGGTGCTGCGGCCGCTTCATCAGCTGGCGCGCCTGCACGCGGCAGAACTGGGCGAAGGAGCCGTCGGGCGTCTCGTAGCCCCAGATGCGCTGGCTGGGCGAGAACATCGGATCGCCGCCGTTGCACTCCTCGTCGTCGCCGTCATCCTGGTTGCAGTGGATGACGACCTCGTCGCCGAACTTCCAGCGCTTGACCTTGGCGCCGATCGCCCAGACCAAGCCGGCGGCATCGGAACCGGCGATATGGAACGGCTCCTTGTGCACGTCGAACGGCGAGATGGGAATGCCGAGCCCCGCCCACACGCCGTTGTAATTGACGCCCGCCGCCATCACCATGACGAGCACGTCGTGGCTGTCGAGTTCGGGAGTCGGCACGACCTCGATCTGCATCGCCTTTT
>CAYNOF010000899.1:0-2669 GCA_964398335.1 uncultured Rhizobiaceae bacterium | reverse complement strand
GACCTCGTGCTGCCCTCGCTCGGCCGCGCGATCGTGCCCACCGGCCTGGCCATCGCCCTGCCGCCGGGCTGGGAGGCCCAGGTGCGTCCGCGCTCGGGCCTGGCGGCCAAGAACGGCGTCACTGTCGCCAACGCGCCGGGCACCGTCGATGCCGACTACCGCGGCGAGGTCGGCGTGATCCTGGTCAATCTCAGCCCGGAGCCGTTCACCATCGTCAGGGGCATGCGCATCGCCCAGATGGTGATCGCCCGCCATGCCCGCGCTGCCTGGGACGAGGTCGAGGCGCTGCCCTCCAGTGCGCGCGGCGCCGGCGGCTTCGGCTCGACCGGACTCAAGGGCTGAGGGAGGCGTCGCGGTGCCGCGCCTCAGCAAGAAGACCATGTTCGCCATAGAGGCGGTGCTCGACGTCGCCTTCAACGCCGGCGAGGCGCCGGTGCGCAGCGGCGACATCACCCGACGGCAGAAGATCCCCAAGCGCGACCTCGAGCAGGTGCTGCAGCATCTCGTGCGCGCCGGCATCCTCGCCGGCAAGCGCGGCCCGCGCGGCGGCTACAAGCTGGGCCGCGAGCGCCGGCTGATCTCGCTGGGCGAGATCATCCGCGTCGTGCGCACGCTCGAGGCGGAGACCGAGCCCGACGAGGATACCGGCTCGGCGCTGGCCCACGAGGTGGTGTGGCCGACCTGGCACCGCCTGCGCGAGGAGCTGATGAGCAAGCTCGACGCCATCACCATCGAGGATCTCTGCCGCGACGCGCGCGAGCGCGGCGTGCAGAGCGAGCCGACCGATCGGCTGGAGTTCCATATATGAGCGACATCCCCAGCGTCACCCTGCCGTCGGGCGCGAAGATGCCGGCCTTCGGCCTGGGCACCTGGCGCATGGGCAACGAGCGCTCCAGGCGCAGGCAGGAGACCGACGCGATCGCCCACGCCATCGACATCGGCTACCCGATGATCGACACGGCGGAGATGTACGGCGAGGGTGTCGCCGAGGAGTCGATCGCCGATGCCCTGCAGGGCCGCAAGCGCGATGCGATCTATCTCGTCAGCAAGGTCTATCCGCACAACGCCTCGAAGCTGGGCACGGTCGCGGCCTGCGAGCGCAGCCTCAAGCGGCTGAAGACCGACCGCATCGATCTCTATCTGCTGCACTGGCGCGGCCAGCACCCGTTCGCCGAGACGATCGAGGGCTTCGAGCGCCTGCGTCGTGACGGCAAGATCAAGGATTACGGCGTCAGCAATTTCGACCGCGAGGACATGGAGGAGTGGGCGGCGCTCGACGGCGGGCGCTGCGGCACCAACCAGGTCATGTACAACCTCGCGCGCCGCGGCATCGAGTTCGACCTCGTGCCCTGGCAGCGCCAGCACAAGATTCCCGTCATGGCCTACTCGCCGCTCGACCAGGGTCCGCTATTGCGCCACGCCACCCTGAAGGTGATCGCTGAGCGCCATGGCGCCACGCCGGCGCAGATCGCACTGGCCTGGCTGCTGCGGCAGGAGGGCATGGTGGCGATCCCGAAATCCGCCGACCGTTCCCGGGTCAGCGAGAATTTCGGCGCGCTGAAGATCAAGCTCACCGATGCCGATATCGCCGAGCTCGACCGCGCCTTTCCGCCGCCCAAGCGCAAGACCTCGCTGGCAATGAGTTGAGCATCTTCCCCCAGAGGGGAAGGCAATGCTCACGCATACGGATCGGCGATTCCCATGGCAGCGAGCAACCGCGTTTCGAGGCGCTCCATCCGCCGTGCCTGCGGCTCGCCCTGCTCATGGTCGTAACCCAGCAGATGCAGCGTGCCGTGCATCACCAGATGCGTCAGGTGATCGGCGGGGCGCTTGCCCTGTTCGCGCGCCTCGCGCAGCACGGTCTGTCGCGCGAGCACGATGTCGCCAAGGAATGGCTTGTTGCCCGGGAACGACAGCACGTTGGTCGGCTTGTCCTTGCCGCGATAGGTGCGATTGAGGCGGCGCACGGCGGCGTCGCTGTCGAGTGCGATGGCGACCGACACATGGTCGGACAGGCGCCTGCCGCTGCCGTCGATGGCGGCCGCTGCCGCACGGCGGCAGATCGCGCGCGCCGTGCGCAGCGACTCGAGCCAGCGCGGATCGAGAACCGCGACGTCGATGGTCACGTCGTCGGCTGGCCGGCGGCGCGGCGGCGGTCGCGCGCGTCGTAGGCGCGCACGATGCGGGCCACGAGGTCGTGGCGCACCACGTCGCGGTCGCTGAAATTGACGAAGCGCACGCCCTCGACGCCGTTCAGCGTATCGATCGCGTCGCGCAGGCCGGAGGGCACGCCCGGCGGCAGGTCGATCTGGCTGAGATCGCCGGTGATCACCATGCGCGAGCCCTCGCCCAGGCGGGTGAGGAACATCTTCATCTGCATCGCCGTGGTGTTCTGCGCCTCGTCGAGGATGACGAACGCATGCGCCAGCGTGCGGCCGCGCATGAATGCCAGCGGCGCCACCTCGATCTCGCCCGACTCCAGCCGCTTGTCGATCTGGTCGGCCGGCAGCATGTCGTGCAGCGCGTCGTAGAGCGGGCGCAGATAGGGATCGACCTTGTCCTTGAGGTCGCCGGGCAGGAAGCCCAGCCGTTCGCCGGCCTCGACCGCCGGCCGCGACAGGATGATGCGCTCGACCGAGCCCGCCGTGAGCATCGACACCGCCATGGCG
>CAYNOF010000898.1:0-1377 GCA_964398335.1 uncultured Rhizobiaceae bacterium | reverse complement strand
CTGCACGCCGTGCCGCTGAAAGCGCTGCCGCGGCTGAATGTCGGCACCGCCCAGAGCGTGATCGCCACCATGCGCCGCGCGCTCGATGTGACGCGCGAGCCGCATCCGGTGTTCGAGTTGGCGCTGTCGTGGCTCGAACGGCGCATGCCGCCGGCGCCGGCGACGCCGGGCTTCGTGCACGGCGACTTCCGTACCGGAAACTATCTCGCGGACGAGAGCGGCATCACCGCGATCCTCGACTGGGAGATCGCCCATCTCGGCGATCCGCTGGAGGATCTCGGTTGGCTCTGCGTGAAGTCCTGGCGCTTCGGCGCCGTCGACAAGCCGGCCGGCGGCTTCGGCTCGCGCGAGGAATTGTGGGACGCCTACGAGGCGGCCGGCGGCGCCAGGATCAATCGCGACCATGCGCGCTGGTGGGAGATCCTCGGCACGGCGCGCTGGGGCGTGATCTGCATGACCCAGGCGTGGAAGCATCTATCCGGGGCGGAGGACTCGATGGAGCTGGCCAGCATCGGCCGGCGTGCGGTCGAGACCGAATTCGACCTGCTCGAGCTGCTGGGCTGATCGCCATGGCCCAAGATCGTCCCACCGCTCCCGAACTGCTCGACGCCATCGCCGGCTTCCTGCGCAACGAGGCGCTGCCGGCACTGGAAGGCGTCGATGCGCGGCTCGCCTTCCAGGTGAAGGTGGCGCTGAACTCGCTCGCCATCCTCGGCCGCGAATGGCAGCGTGGTCCTGCGGCCGATGCCGCCGAGCTGCAGCGGCTGACGGCGCTGCTGGGTCGCGACGGCGATCTGCCGACGCTCAACGCCGAGCTCTGCCGGCAATTGCGCGCCGGCGAGCGCGATGAGCGCGACAAGGCGCTGATGGATCACCTGCGCGCGACCATCGCCGAGAAGATCGCCATCGCCAATCCACGCTGGCGCTAGAGACCTTCTCGGCGGTCCCGGATGCTTCGGCATGCGCCGAAACGTCCTCGGAGCCGAGCGGCTATACTCGCGGGCATAGTTCGGTGGAGGCCGAAGCATGGTTACGACCAACCGGTTGTCGGAGACCGCAGCCCTGATGGGCGACCCGGCGCGCGCCTCGATGCTGCTGGCGCTGATGGACGGCAAGCCGCGCCCGGCGACCGATCTCGCCGCCGAGGCGCACGTGACGCCGCAGACCACCAGCGGGCATTTGTCCAAGCTGGTCGCCGCTGGCCTGCTCGCGGTCGACCAGCAGGGACGCCATCGCTACTACCGCCTCGCCGACCCGACGGTGGCCGAGGCGCTGGAAGCGGTGATGGCGGTCGCCGCGCGCGCGGCGCAGACGCCCGGCAAGCCGGCGCCAGTCACGGCGGCATGGCGGCGCGATACGCGTCTGCGGCGCTGCCGC
>CAYNOF010000897.1:0-2253 GCA_964398335.1 uncultured Rhizobiaceae bacterium | reverse complement strand
TGAACGGGCCATAGAGCACGACAGGCCCGCCGCGCGGCAGCACGCGCGCCGCACCGCGCAGCAGGCCCTGCGTCACGCGCCAGGGCGCGATATGCGCGACGTTTGCACTGAACACGGCGTCGGCACGGGACAGCGGCCAGGCATCGGCCGCCGCATCGAGGATCACCGCCGGCTCGACCGTCGTCGCGCCGGCATCGCGCGCCCAGGCGGCGATATCGGCGAAGCCATCCGACAGGCGATCGCTCGGCTGCCAGCGCAGCGGCGCCAGGGCCGCGGCGAAATAGGCGGCATGCTCGCCGCTGCCCGAGCCGACCTCCAGCACGACCCCCGCGCGTGGGAGCACGCGGCGCAGCACCGCCAGGATCGGGTCGCGGTTGCGCAGGGTGGCGGGCGCGTGTCGGCGGCTCATCTCTCCCGATGGCATGGAAGCGCCGTCCCGGTAAAGTGCGCCAACGAGATCGATCGGGAGAGATGCCATGAAGATGCGCGCCGCCGTGCTGACCACCACTTCCGCGCCGCAGCCTTTCGCCAGGAGCAAGCCGCTCAGCATCGAGGAGATCGAGCTCGATCCGCCGGGCGAGGGCGAGGTGCTGGTGAAGGTGGGCGGGGCAGGGCTCTGCCACTCGGACCTGTCGATCATCAACGGCGACCGGCCGCGGCCGGTGCCGAGGGTGCCGGGCCATGAGGGCTCGGGCGAGATCGTCGAGGTCGGCGCCGGCGTGCACGACGTGAAGGTCGGCGACCACATCTGCTTCACCTTCAACGTCAGCTGCGGACGCTGCCGCCGCTGCCTCGAGGGGCGGCCCTATATCTGCGAGCGCTCGGTGACGCCGCGCGCCGCCGGCGCGCTGCTGTCGGGCGCCAAGCGCCTGCGCCGCAACGGCGAGTTCATCAGCCATGCCTCGGGCGTGTCGTGCTTCGCGGAATATGCCGTGGTCGATCGCGGCTCGGTGGTGGTGATCGACCGCAGCCTGCCGCTCGACGTCGCGGCGCTGTTCGGCTGCGCCGTGGTCACCGGCGTGGGCGCGGTGGTGAACACCGCGCAGATCCGTCCCGGCAGCACCGTCGCGGTGGTCGGCCTGGGCGGCGTGGGCCTGAGCGGCCTGCTGGGCGCGGTGCTGGCGGGCGCGGGGCGCATCGTCGCCATCGACCTGTCGGACGAGAAGCTCGGCCTGGCGCGCCAGCTCGGCGCCACCGACACGGTCAATGCCGGCGAGGCCAGCCACGTGCAGCAGGTGCACGACCTGACCGGCGGCGGCGTCGACTATGCCTTCGACTTCGCCGGCACGATCAAGGCGATGGAGACGGCCTACATGGTGACACGCTGGGGCGGCACCACCGTGAGCGCCGGGCTGTCGCCCAACCAGGCGAAGTTCTCCTTCGCCCAGAGCATCCTGGTCAGCGAGGAGAAGACCATCAAGGGCAGCTACATGGGCAGCTGCGTGCCGGTGCGCGACATCCCGCGCTTCATCGGCCTGTACCAGCAGGGCAAACTGCCGGTCGACCGCATGGTCAGCCGCCGAGTCGGGCTCGACGAGATGAACGAGGGCTTCGACCGGCTGCAGGCGGTGGCGACGGTGCGCCAGCTCCTCGTGCCGCACGGGACGGCGTGAGCGCGATCCGGCCGGAATGGATCGTTTCTGCGTGGAGGCTGAGGCAAGGCGGCTCTAGGCTGCGGGCATAGTCTCAAGCCCTTTGGAGCAAGCCATGTTCCGCCGCCATCGCCCCACGATCGACGCCGATGCCACGCCTGCCGTCAGCCGCGTCATGGACGTTGCCCGGGCGCTGTCGAACCTGTTCGCCGTGCTGTTCTTCGGCGGCGCCTTGGGCATCGTCGTGATGAGCTTCAGCCGCGGCGGCGTCTGAAGCCTCGACGGCCGCTTCTAGAGATAGCCGGTGAAGACGTAGGTGCCGGCCGACGCGCTCCAGGAGAAGACCTCCTGCACCTGACCGGCGGGCGCGTCATGGATCCACCAGGTGATGATGGCGAAATCGTGGGTGGTGAAGACCACCTGACCGCCGCCGTTCATCCACAGCGTGGCGCTGGTGCCCGATATCGATAGATCGATCTCGCCGCCCGACGTGGCGCCGAGCACCGCGCCTGGCGCCAGCGGCGTGCCTTGGCCGTTGTTCGGCGTCTCGTTGACGCCGGTGCCGGCGACGAACAGCGATTCGCCGGAGGTGTCGAACTGGCCGAAGTGCACGAGGTGGTTCTCGCGCGCGCCTGTGTCGATCAGGGTGCTCTAGCCGTCG
>CAYNOF010000896.1:0-3406 GCA_964398335.1 uncultured Rhizobiaceae bacterium | reverse complement strand
AACGGCATGGGCGACATGCTGCGCTTCGACGAGGAGCGGCTGCGCATCCTGGTGGAGCGCCACCTGCTCTACACCGGCAGCGAGCGCGCCCGCGCGATCCTCGCCGACTGGGACGAGGCGGTGAAACGCTTCGTCAAGGTGATGCCGAAGGATTACCGCCGCGCGCTGCTCGACATGCGCGCGGAACGCACGGCGGCCAAGGCCGTCGCCGCGGAATAGCAATCAGAATTCGGAGCTAGAGAGCGATGGGCAAGCCGACCGGCTTCCTCGAGATCGCGCGCCAGGACCGGGGCTACGAGAAGGTCGAGGCGCGTCTGAAGACGTGGAAGGAATTCGTCCACCCGCTGCCGAACGACACGGTTCGCCAGCAGGGCGCGCGCTGCATGGATTGCGGCATCCCGTTCTGTCACAACGGCTGCCCGGTCAACAACATCATCCCGGAGTGGAACAACCTCGTCTATCGCGACCAGTGGCGCGATGCGCTCGAGGTGCTGCACTCGACCAACAACTTCCCGGAGTTCACCGGCCGCATCTGCCCCGCGCCCTGCGAGGCGGCCTGCGTGCTGAACATCGACGACAACCCGGTGACCATCAAGACGATCGAATGCGCCATCGTCGATCGCGGCTGGGAGGAAGGCTGGATCAAGCCGCTGGTGCCGGCGAAGAAGACCGGCAAGCGCGTCGCCGTGGTCGGCTCCGGCCCGGCCGGCATGGCCTGCGCCCAGCAGCTGGCACGCGCCGGCCATTCGGTGACGCTGTTCGAGAAGAACGACCGCATCGGCGGCCTGATGCGCTACGGCATCCCCGACTTCAAGATGGAGAAGCATCTCATCGACCGCCGCATGCGGCAGATGGAGGCCGAGGGCGTCGAGTTCCGCACCGGCGTCGAGGTCGGCACCACCATCTCGGTGAAGTCGCTGCTCGAGGGCTACGACGCCGTGGCGCTGACCGGCGGTGCCGAGTGGCCGCGCGACCTCGAGGTGCCGGGCCGCGAGCTCGACGGCATCCACTTCGCGATGAGCTTCCTGACGCAGCAGAACAAGCGCAACGCCGGCGACGACGAGGCCCGCGCCGCACCGCGCGGCACGATCTCGGCCAAGGGCAAGCACGTCATCGTCATCGGCGGCGGCGACACCGGCTCGGACTGCATCGGCACCTCGAACCGCCAGGGTGCCGCCTCGGTGACCCAGCTCGAGGTCATGCCGGCGCCGCCGGAGAAGGAGAACAAGGGCCTGACCTGGCCCGACTGGCCGCTGAAGATGCGCACCTCCTCCTCTCAGGAGGAAGGCGCCGAGCGTGACTTCGCCGTGCTGACCAAGCGCGCCACCGGCGCCAACGGCAAGGTACAGGCGCTTGAATGCGTGCGCGTCGAATGGGTGAAGGACGCCGCCGGCCGCATGGGCATGAAGGAGGTCGCCGGCAGCGAATTCGAGCTGAAGGCCGATCTCGTGCTGCTGGCGATGGGCTTCCTGGGTCCCGTGCGCCAGGGCATGGTCGAGCAGGCCGGCGTCGAGCTCGACCCGCGCGGCAACATCAAGGCCAACGTCCTGGACTACAAGACGTCGGTGCCCAAGCTGTTCGCCGCCGGCGACATGCGCCGCGGCCAGTCGCTGGTCGTCTGGGCGATCCGCGAGGGCCGCCAGTGCGCCCGCGCCGTCGACGAGTTCCTGATGGGCGCGACGGTGCTGCCGCGCTGATCAAGGGCTGGGTTGACCCCGGCGCGGACAGATACGACATGGTGGGCGGAGCCGCGAAGCTCCGCCCTTTTTTCGTTGCGAGAGCCCCATGTCTGACCGGATCGAAACCGACTCGCTGGGCGAGGTGAAGGTGCCGTCGTCGCGCTACTGGGGTGCGCAGACGCAGCGCAGCGTCGAGAAGTTCCGCATCGGCGGCGAGCGCATGCCCTCCGCGCTGGTCGAGGCGATGGGCCTGCAGAAGAAGGCCGCGGCGCGCGCCAACATCGCGCTCGGCCTGCTCAAGGAGCCGCAGGCCGGTGCCATCCTCAAGGCGGCCGACGAGGTGATCGACGGCACCCTGGCCGACGAGTTCCCGCTGGTGGTCTGGCAGACCGGCTCGGGCACGCAGAGCAACATGAACGCCAACGAGGTCATCGCCGGGCGCGCCAACGAACTGCTGGCCGGCAAGCGCGGCGGCAAGGTGCCGGTGCATCCCAACGACCACGTCAATCTCGGCCAGTCCTCCAACGATTCGTTCCCGACGGCGATGCATATCGCGGCCGCGCTGCAGGTCGAGCGCCGCCTGAAGCCGGCGCTGCGCGAGCTGCACGATGCGCTCGCGGCCAAGGCCGCCGCCTTCGCCGCCATCGTCAAGATCGGCCGCACGCATCTGCAGGACGCCACGCCGGTGACCCTGGGCCAGGAGTTCGGCGCCTGGGCACGGCAGGTCGAGCTGTCGCTGGCCCGCCTCGACTCGGCGCTGCCGCGCGTGCTCGAACTGGCGCAGGGCGGCACCGCGGTCGGCACGGGCCTCAACGCCCATCCGCTGTTCGCCGAGTCCTTCGCGCGCGAGATCGGCACGCTGACCGGCCTGCCCTTCGTCTCGGCGCCCGACAAGTTCGAGGCGCTGGCGAGCCACGACGCACTGGTCGAGCTGTCGGGCGTGCTCAACACCGTCGCGGTGTCGCTGCACAAGATCGCCAACGACGTGCGGCTGCTGGGGTCCGGCCCGCGCGCGGGTCTGGGCGAGCTGGCGCTGCCGGAGAACGAGCCCGGCTCCTCGATCATGCCGGGCAAGGTCAACCCGACCCAGGCCGAGGCGCTGACCATGGTGGCCGCCCGCGTGATCGGCAATCACGTCACCGTCACCTTCGCCGGCGCCAACGGCCACCTGCAGCTCAACGTCTACAAGCCGGTGATCGCCGACGCGGTGCTGCAGTCGATCCGCCTGCTGGCCGATGCGTCCGAGAGCTTCGCGCGCCACTGCGTCGTCGGCATCGAGCCCAACCGCGCGCGCATCACCGACCTGCTGGAGCGCTCGCTGATGCTGGTGACGGCGCTCAACCCGCATATCGGCTACGACAAGGCGGCCAAGATCGCGCGCAAGGCGCATCTCGAAGGCCTCTCGCTGCGCGAGGCGGCGCTCGCCTCGGGCTTCGTCACGCCGGCGCAGTTCGACCAATGGGTGAAGCCGGGCGCGATGACGAAGCCGGAGGCGCCGGCGTGATTCCCGCCGACGCCCGCGTGCGCAAGCGCTCGATCGCCATCGGCCGGCACCGCACCAGCGTCTCGCTCGAAGCGGCGTTCTGGGACGAGTTGACGGCGATCGCCGCGCGACGCGGCCAGTCGCTCGCCGCCCTGGTGGCCGAGGTCGATCGCGCGCGCATCGCCGGCCGCGACCTCGCCAGCGCACCCAATCTGTCGGGCGCGCTGCGTCTGTTCGTGCTCGG
>CAYNOF010000895.1:0-13466 GCA_964398335.1 uncultured Rhizobiaceae bacterium | reverse complement strand
CCAGACAATCCGGCCTCGACGACGGAGTTCGTCTGCGATCTGTGCGTCGAGATGCCCAAGCCGACCGACGGCGGCAAGACCTACACCTTCAAGATCCGCACCGACGTGAAGTTCCACGACGGCAGCAAGCTCACCGCCAAGGATGTCGGCGACAGCTGGAACCGCATCGTGTTCCCGCCCAAGGGCACGACCAGTGCGCGCGTGAGCTACTACGAGATGGTCGAGAAGATCGAGGTGCCGGACGACGAGACGGTGGTCTTCCGCCTGAAGTATGCGACCACGGCCTTCCTGCCGGCGCTCGCCGATCCCTTCACCTACATCTACAAGAAGGAGATCCTCGACAAGGATCCGCACTGGTACGAGAAGAACATCATGGGCTCGGGCCCGTTCAAGTTCGCGGGCTATGAGGTCGGCCAGTCGATCAAGGGCGTGCGCAATCCCGACTACTACCACAAGGGCCAGCCCTATCTCGACGGGTTCGAGGGCATCTTCGCCGACAAGCAGTCGGTGCGCGTCGAGGCGGTGCGCGGCGACCGCGCGGCGCTGGAGTTCCGCGGCATTCCGCCGTCGGCGCGCGACCAGCTGGTGAAGGAGGCCGGCTCCGCCGTCGTGGTGCAGGACAGCGACTGGAACTGCGGCATCATCATCACCTTCAACCACAAGAAGAAGCCGTTCGACGACGTGCGGGTGCGCCGCGCCCTGCAGCTCGCCGTCGACCAGTGGGGCGGCGCGCCGGCGCTCAGCAAGATCGCCAACGTGCGCACCGTGGGCGGAATCGTCTTTCCTGGCTCACCGCTCGCCGCCACCAAGGAGGAGCTCCAGCAAATGGCCGGCTACTGGCCGGACATCGAGAAGTCGCGCGCCGAGGCCCGCCGCCTGCTGAAGGAGGCCGGCGCCAGCGATCTCAAGTTCGAGCTGGTCAACCGCAACGTCGACCAGCCCTACAAATTCGTCGGTACCTGGCTGATCGGCGAGTGGAAGAAGATCGGCGCCAACGCGGAGCAGAAGGTGGTGCCGACCGGGCCGTGGTTCCAGACGATGCGCAGCGGCACCTTTGACGTCGTCGTCGAGGCCAACTGCCAGAGCGTGGTCAACCCCGTGCTCGACACCGGCAAGTACCTGCCGCACACGGTCTACCCGGAGAACTACGGCGGCTACGAGGATCCCAAGTCGATCGAGCTCTACGAGAAGATGACGCACGAGACCGATCCCAAGGCGCAGCGTGCGGCCATGCGGGCTTACGAGAAGCACACGCTCGACACCATGGCTCACGCGATCGTCACGCCCTACTGGTATCGCATCATCGTGGCGCGGTCCTACGTGAAGGGCTGGAAGATCAGCCCGAGCCACTACCTGAACCAGGACCTCGCCAACATCTGGCTGGACAAGTAACCGCCATTACCTTCCCCCGGAGGGGAAGGTGCCCGAAGGGCGGATGGGGGATGTTGAAGACGAACACTGCGCTCGTTGAAGCAGCCCCCATCCGTCAGCGCTTCGCGCTGCCGCCTTCCCCCTCCGGGGGAAGGTAATCGGAAATCGGAGCACCGCATGTACCGCTACATCGTCACGCGGCTCCTGCTGGCGATTCCCACGCTGGTCGGCGCCGCGGCCCTGGTCTTCATCCTGATGCGCCTGATCCCGGGCGACGTCTGCGTGATCCGCCTGGGCTCCGGCGGCGCGCACGTGAACCAGGCCGCGGTCGACGCCTGTCGAGCTCAGCTCGGGCTCAACGATCCGCTGCCGCTGCAGTTCGCCAGCTTCCTGTGGAACTACTTCACCTTCGATTTCGGCACTTCGATGTGGTCGGGCAATCCCGTCGTCGTCGAGATCGGCAAGCGCCTGCCGGTGTCGCTGCAGATCGCCGTGATGGCCACGCTGATCGCCATCCTGCTCGCCATTCCGTTGGGCACGATCTCGGCGCTGAAGGAGAACACCTGGCTCGACCACGTCGTGCGCGTGCTGGCGATCGCCGGCATCGCCACGCCATCCTTCTGGCTCGGCATCATGTCGCTGGTGCTCGTGCTCGACATCACTTACTTCACGACGGGCAAGGCATGGATGCCGCCGATCGACTACGTCTCGTTCTGGTCGGATCCGTTGCGCAATCTCTCGATGGTGGCGCTGCCGGCGATCACCGTGGGTTACCGGTACTCCGCCGTCACCATGCGGCTCACCCGCTCGGCGATGCTCGAGGTGCTGCGCGAGGACTACATCCGCACCGCGCGCGCCAAGGGCCTGATCGAGAAGGTCATCATCAACCGGCACGCGCTGAAGAACGCGCTTTTGCCGGTGGTCACCCTGATCGGCATCGAGTTCGCCTTCCTGATCGGCGGCCTGGTGGTCACCGAGCAGGTCTTCAACCTCAACGGCATCGGCCGCCTCTTCGTGCAGGCGGTGCAGAACCAGGACAACGTGCTGACCCAGGCGCTGGTGATGTTGGTGGTCGCCATCTTCGTCATCACCAATCTCGTGGTCGACGTGCTCTACGCGTGGCTCGACCCGCGCATCCGTTACGCGTGAGGACGCGCGCATGGCCGTAACCACCCCCGACCGCGCCACGCTGGCGCCTGCCAAGGACGAGGCCGACGAGCTGCGCCGCTCGCCTTGGCGCAAGGCGCGCGATTTCATCCGCCGTCAGCCGCTGGGCACCGCCGGCCTGATCATCGTCATCATCATGTTCTTGGCAGGTGCGCTGTCGCCGTGGATCGCACCCTTCGATCCGGAGGAGAACGACTTCACCGCGATGATGCAGGCGCCCGGCCTGCTGCACTGGCTGGGCACCGACCAGCTCGGCCGCGACATCTTCTCGCGCCTGGTCTTCGGCGCGCGCACGGCGATGCTGGTGGGCTTCAGCGCCGCCATCGTCGGCGGCCTGATCGGCCTCGTGCTGGGCGTCGCCAGCGCCTATTTCGGCGGCTGGTTCGATCTCGTCTTCCAGCGCGTGCTCGACGTGCTGATGGCCTTCCCGCTGATCATCCTGGCGCTGGCGGTGGTCGCGGTCTTCGGCACCGGCGTCTTCAACGTCATCGTCGCCATCACGATTCCGCTCGTGCCACGCTGCGCCCGCGTGGTTCGTGCGAGTGCGCTCGCGGTCCGCGAGATCCCCTATGTCGACGCCGCCCGGGCGCTGGGCTTCAGTCACGCGCGCATCGTGCTGCGCCACATGGTGCCCAACGTCGTGGCACCGTTCCTGATCCTGCTCTCGGCCTTCGTCGGCCAGGCCATCCTCGCCGAGGCATCGCTGTCCTATCTCGGTCTGGGCGTGCAGGAGCCGGTACCCGCCTGGGGCCTGATGCTGCAGGGCGGGGCCGAGGAATACGCGACGACCGCACCATGGATCGCGGTGTTTCCCGGCCTGGCCATCGTCATGGCCGTGCTCGGCATTTCCCTGTTCGGCGATGCGCTGCGCGACGCGATAGACCCGAAGCTGAGAGACCGGTAGGCACTGGCGCGCCGCGCCCGGATAGGTCACCCTCCCTCCCCAAGAACCGAGGGAGGTTCGCCATGGACATCCGGCACGACGTAATCGGCCACGAGGATCTGCCAGGGCAGACGCCGCACGGGCCGTGGCCCGAGGACTCGCTGGCGCGCGTGCCCTACTGGGTCTACCAGGACGAGGCCAACTACCAGCGCGAGATGCGGCGCATCTTCGAGGGCGCGACGTGGAACTTCGTCTGCCTCGAGGCCGACATCCCCCACAAGGGCGACTACCGCACCAACCAGGTCGGCGCCATGCCGGTCATCGTCGTGCGCGACGCCGACGGCGCGATCAACTGCTTCGAGAATCGCTGCGCCCATCGCGGCGCGCTGATCGCCTTCGACGACGGCGGCAACGTCAAGGGCAACTTCAAGTGCGTCTACCACGCCTGGGGCTATGATCTCTGCGGCAACCTCAAGGGCATCGCCTTCGAGAAGGGCATCAACGGCCTGGGCGGCATGCCGCAGGGCTTCGATCGCGCCAAGTTCGGCCCGCGCAAGCTGCGCACGACGACGCTCAGCGGCCTGGTCTTCGCCACGCTGTCCGACGACACGCTGCCGATCGAGCAGTTCATCGGCGCCGAGGTGGTGGGCCGGCTGAAGCGCGTGCTGAACCGGCCGATCCGCGTCATGGGACGCTTCGTGCAGCCGCTGCCCAACAACTGGAAGCTCTACGTCGAGAACGTCAAGGACACCTATCACGCCAGCCTGCTGCATACCTTCCTGACCACCTTCCGCATCTCGCGCCTGACGCAGGGCGGCGGCGTGCTGGTCAGCGAGGACGGCGGCAACCATTCGAGCTACACCATCGGCGTCTCGGAAGGCGCCAATGCCGGCGCCTACAAGGCGCAGGAGATCCGCACCGACCAGGACGGCCGTTTCGCGCTCGCCGACCCCAGCGTGCGCGATTCGGTCGAGGAGTTCGGCGACCAGATCCAGCTGCAGATCCTCTCGGTCTTCCCCGGATTCATCCTGCAGCATATCCACAAGTGCCTCGCCGTGCGCCCCGTCGTGCCGCGCGGCACCGACAGGATGGACCTGGTCTGGACCTACTTCGGCTTCACCGACGATTCGCCTGCGATGAACCGCCGGCGCCTGAAGCAGCAGAACCTCGTCGGCCCGGCCGGCTATATCTCGATGGAGGATGGCTGTGTTGGCGGCTTCGTGCAGCGCGGCACGGCGGCTGCTGCCGATCATGTCTCGGTGATCGAGATGGGCGGCGCTGCCGCCGAGAGCCAGGCGACGCGCGCCACCGAGGCCTCGGTGCGCGGCTTCTGGAAGGCCTATCGCCGCCACATGGGCTACTGAGCCGATGGACCTCACGCGCCTCGTCGAGCTGAACGCGACCTATGCGCGTGTCATCGACACCGACCAGCTCGAGGAATGGCCGAAGCTGTTCCTCGATCCCTGCCTCTACAAACTGACCACGGCCGAGAACGTCGCCAAGGGTCATGAGTCCGGCCTGATCTACGCCGACACGCGCGGCATGCTCGAGGACCGCGTCTCCTCGTTGCGCAAGGTCAACATCTACGAGGGGCAGCGCTATCGCCACGTCGTCGGCCTGCCGGTGGTGCTGGGCGAGACGGGCGGCACCGCCGATGTCGAAACGCCGTTCCTGCTCGTGCGGGTGATGCGCGATGGCACGACCGACCTGTTCGCCAGCGGGGTCTATCGAGACAAGGTCAAGCCCGACCCGGCGGGCGCCCTGCGCTTTGCCGAGCGCGTCGTGGTGTGCGACGGCCGCCGCTTCGACACGCTGGTGGCGATCCCGTTCTGATGCGCGTCGGCATCGCGCTGGGCGATCCCAACGGCATCGGCCCGGAGATCGCGATCAAGGCCGCGCAGCGCGTTCCCGGTACTGTATTGGTTGGCGACGGCTTCGTGATCCGCGACACCGCGGTGCGGCTTGGCGTGCCGGTGCCCGCGTTCGTCGAAACCCCTGGGCTTGATCCCGCTGGATACTCGCCCGGCCAACTCGATCCACGCGCCGGCAAGGCGACCGTTGCCTATGCCGAAGCTGCGATCCGTCTGGCGGAGGCGGGCCGCGTCGACGCCGTTGTCGGCTGCCCGCATTCCGAGACTGCGGTGAACCGCGCCGGCATCCCGTTCAGCGGTTATGCCGGTCTGGTTGCGGATACCACCCGCACGCCGCGCGATCGCGCCTTCATGATGCTGGTTGCCAAGGGCATTCGCATTGCCCACGTCACGCTGCACGAATCTGTGGCACAGGCATTGGTGCGCCTATCGCCCGACCTCGTAGCCTCGGCGGCGCACGCTGCCGTCGTAACGACGAAGCGACTCGGTATCGCGACGCCCAGCCTCGGCGTGTTCGGCATCAACCCGCATGCCGGCGAGGACGGACTGTTCGGCGACGACGACGAGCGTGTCACCAAGCCGGCGGTCGCGCGGTTGCGTGGCGCGGGCCTCGCTGTCGATGGCCCTGTCGGCGCCGATCTGCTGCTGAGTCAGCGCAAGCACGACGTCTATCTCGCGATGTTCCACGACCAGGGCCACATCCCGATCAAGCTGATCTCTCCGCTGCGCGCCTCGGCGCTGATCCTCGGCGTGCCCGTGCTGTTCGCCTCGGTGGCGCACGGCTGTGCCTTCGATATCGCCGGCAGGAACGTCGCCGATCCGACCGGCGTGATCGAAACCCTGGAGCTGCTGAGAGGCGCACAATGATCGTACGCACCATCGTCGGTCTGCTCGCGGCCCTCCTCGCCGGCGAAGTCGGGCAGGGCGGCGAGACCGATGGCCGGTGCGGCCAGCGCGAGACTGCGACGATCGACTCTACGCTTCCCGCCGGCGACTGGCAGAGGGTCGGCGGCACAACTGCGATGCCGTGCCGTCAGGGCTGCTTGTACGACGAGACCTCGATGAGGTTGCCGTCGGGATCGCGGCAATAGACCGAGACGATGACGCCCATCGCACCAAGCTTTTCACCCGGCCCTTCCTCGATGGTCACACCGCAGCTCCTGAAATGATCCGCCACCTGTTGTGGCGTCGAACTTGTCAAAAAGCAGAGATCGTCGCTGCCGGGCGCGATCGCGCGGCCGGTGAACCATTGCTCCTGTGTCGCGGTGTGCGGCCGCAGGTTCATCTTCTGCCGACCGAAATGCATCGAGGTCACCTTGCGGCCGGGCCTGGGCTCGGTGACAACGCGCTTCATGCCCAGCACGCGCTCGTACCAGGACGCCGCGGTTTCGACGTCCTTCACATTCATCACGAGATGATCGAGGGCTTCGACGGACAGGGTCATGGTGATCCTCAGATCTTGGTTACCTTGGCGTGCAGCAGCGCCGGGCGGCCGTTGCGCACGGCATCAAGGCAGCGCGCGATAGCGGCCTCGACCTCGGCCGGATCGGACACCAGCTCGCCATGTGCACCGCTGGCTTCCGCGACCTTGGCGAAGTTCATGTGCGGCGACAACGTGGCGCCGAACTCGCCCTCGGTCTTGGCCTCGCCGTCGGGATAGACGCGCAGGGTCGCGGCCTTCACCGCACCCCAGCCGCTGTTGTCGAGCACGACCGTGAAGACCGGCAGGCCGTACTGGCTCGCGACCGACCCCGTCGACTGCGGGTTGGAGAAGTAGAACGTGCCGTCGCCGACGAACTGCACAATGGTGCGCTCCGGCATGGCGAGCTTCAGGCCCAACGCCATGCCGCCGGAGAAGCCGAGACCGCCGCCGGCGAGGCCCACGAGCGTGCCCGGCTGCGTGCGCGGCACCTGCTGGAATACCACCGGCCCGTTGCGGATCGCCTCGTTGAGGATGATGTCCTCTGGCTTCAATGCGCGCGCCACTGCGGCACAGAGGTAGTGCGGGTTGATCTGTCCCGGCGTGCCGTGATCGGCGGCGAGCGTCGCGGCTTGCTTGCGGCGCGCCGCCTGCTCGTCGGCCATCGCGGCGACGCGCTTGGCGGCACGCTCGCGGAACCCGGCATCGGCGCGCGTTTCGAGCGCGGCCAGCAGATCGCTCAGCACGCGATGACTGTCGCCCTGGATGCGCAGATTGCCGGGGAAGGTCCACATCGGCATGGCGCGCTTCTCGGCGTCGATGTCGATATGCGCCCACCACGTGCGCGGATCATCCGGCGTGTCCTGCGGGATCCACGGCACGTCGACGTCGACCAGCAGGCCGACATCGGCCTCCGCGACATGCTTGCCGGCGGCGAAGCCGCCATGGCAGGGCGAGTCCTGCGGCATGTTCAGGTGCAGCGGGCTGAACTCGACGACGCGGATGCCGGCAAAGCGCGCCAGGCGGTCGAGGATCGCCGGGGTGGCGTGGTTGCGGCCGGAGTAGGCGGTGATCAGCAGCGGCTTCTCGGCCGCGAGCAGGCGCGTGGCCAGTATGTCGATGGTCGCAGCATCGGCGCCGCTCGCGGCGACGGGACCGAAGCGCTCGCCGGGATAGGAGCGGATCGCGCTCTCCGACCACAGCTCGGTCAGCGTCTCGCGCGGGAAGGTGAGGTAGACCGGCCCGCGCGGATCGCTCGACATCACCGTGTGCGCACGGCGCAGCGCCTCCTTCACGATGACGCCCGACGGCAGGTTGTATTCCCATTTGGTGTAGGGCCGCACCACGCTCGCCTGGTCGAACGGCTCCTGCACGAAATGCACGTAGGTGTCGCGTGAGCCCAAAAGTTCGCCGCGCGTGGTGAAGGGCGCCTTGCCGGCCATCAGCATCACCGGAATGCGCGCGCGGCAGAGATTGTGCAGCGCCATCGCCGAATTGGCGGTGCCGGCATCGACATGCACCATCACACCCTGGCCACGCCCGGTGGCGAGCGCATAGCCGGCCGCCATGTGCACGGCGGTGTTCTCGTGCGGGCAGAGCACGATGCCCGGCAGCTTGCGCCCGGTGCGCCGCGCCGCGGCCATCTCCTCGATCAGCGGCGCGTGGTCGGTGCCGAAATTGCAGAACAGGAAATCGATGCCGATCTCGTTGAGGCCCTCGAGGAAGAAGGCGGCGGTCGAGCGCCGGACCTCGTTGCCGTCCATGGCACGCCTCCCTAGTCGAGCTTGATGTTGGCGGCGTCGGCCACCGCCTTCCAGCGTGCGATGTCGCCGGCGATGATGGCGCGGTATTCGTCCGACGTGGTGCTGCGCGGATCGACCGCGATCTGCTCGAAGCGTTCCTTTACATCAGGCAGCGCGACGATGGCGGCGATCTCCGCCTGCAGCTTCCCGACGACATCCGCTGGCGTACCGGCGGGCGCGACGAGGCCGGTCCACAGGGTGATTTCCATCCCTGATATGCCGGCCTCCGACATGGTCGGCACGTCGGGAAAGCTGCGGTGGCGCTTGGCCGAGGTGATCGCCAGCGCGCGCAGCAGGCCGCCTTTCAGCGGTCCCGACATCGGGCCGGTATCGGCGATGGTCATCAGCACGTCGCCCGTCACGACCGCGTTCACCGACTCGCCGCTGCCGCGATAGGGGATGTGCTGGAAGGCGCTGCCGGTCTTCTGGTTGAACAGCTCCGAGGCGAGCTGGAATGGCGTGGCGCTGGAGGCGTAGTTCGCCTGCTTCGGGTCCGCTTTGCCCTTGGCCACCAGGTCGGCGACGCTCTTCATCGGCTGCTGTGCGCCCACCGCCAGCATCAGCGGGAACTCGGCCATCAGCGAGACCGGCACGAAGTCCTGGGCGGGCGCGTAGGACAGTTTGCGATAGACGGCGGGATTGATGGTCATCGGTCCGCTGGGCGCCACGAGCAGGGTGTAGCCGTCGGGTGCCGAACGCGCGACCAGCTCGGCGGCGATGATCGACTGTGCGCCGGCCTTGTTCTCGACGACCACCGGCTGGCCCAGGCGCTCCTGCAGCTTGGCCGCGACGATGCGCGCGATCAGGTCGTTGCCGCCGCCCGGCGAGTAGCCCACCACCAGCCGGATCGGCCTGCTGGGATACGATTGCGCCAGGGCCGCGCCGCTTGCGCCGGCAACACTTGCCAGCGCGAGCCCGGTCAGGACCGATCTGCGTCTCATGGCCGCGAGTATAGCACCGCCTAGGCGATGCGCTCGTAGGTCAGGCTCTCGCCCTTGATGTTGAAGAGGGCGTGCACCCACTCGCCGGCGGCGTCATACCAGAGCTCGCCGTGAGCGTAGGACACGGTCATGCGATGGCCGGTGACGGTGCGCGGCGCGCCCATCACGGTCATGGTGCGCTGGCCCAGCGCGTCGATACGCGGCGTCTCGTAGCGCGCGCGCTCTGCATCGATCACCGGTTGCTGCGTGCGCACGAAGCCCGGATGCCAGCAGCAATTCGAGGTCAGGCTGCGCGTCGGCACCGTGCGCCTGTTGTCGGGCCCTTCGAGCATCAGCCCGCCGGCGCCCGGTGTGGCGCTCACCTTGTAGGTCGGACCATCGTCATAGGTGTCGGCTTGCAGCGACAGCAACTCGTCGCCGCGACGCACCTCGGTCGATTCGTGCGAATAGCGGAAGACGCGCAGCCCGGCGACACGCACTTCCAGCGCCACCGAGGTGCGCGCGATCAGCCGGTCGGCCTGGTATGCGAAGCGCGTCGCGAAGGTACCCATCGGGCTGCCCTTGCGGATGACGCGGAAAGTGAGATCGCGCGGCTGGGAGCCGGGCTGTGCCAGCGCCGGACCGGCCAGCGAGGCACCCAGGCCGACGATCGCATGGCGTCGTGTCAGATGAGGCTTCATGGGACCGCTCTGATCTTACGTCAGATATCGGTGCTGGGCAGCGTCAGATCAATGCCTGAAGTGGCGCATCCCGGTGAAGACCATGGCCAGGCCCTTTTCGTCGGCGGCGTCGATCACTTCCTTGTCACGCATCGAGCCGCCGGGCTGGATGATCGCGGTGGAGCCAGCCTCGGCGGCGGCAAGCAGGCCGTCGGCGAAGGGGAAGAAGGCGTCGGAGGCCACGACGCTGCCGACCGCCGGGCTCTGCGCCAGCTTGGCGATCTCGCCCGATTCGGCGGCGCGGATCGCGGCGATGCGCGAGGAGTCACGCCGGTTCATCTGGCCGGCGCCGACGCCCACCGTGGCGCCGTCCTTGGCGTAGACGATGGCGTTGGACTTCACGTGCTTGCAGACGGTGAAGGCGAACAGCAGGTCGTCGAGCTCCTTGGCCGTCGGTGCGCGCTTGGTCACGACCTTGAGGTCGGCGCGGCTCAGCCTGCCGTTGTCGCGGGTCTGGAACAGGTAGCCGCCGGCGACGCTCTTCAGGGTCATGCCCGCCGTGGTCGGATCGGGCAGGCTGCCGGCCAGCAGCACGCGCACGTTCCTGCGCCTGGCCAGGATCTCGAGCGCCTCGGGCGTGGCGTCGGGCGCGATCACGACCTCGAGGAACAGCCTGGCGAGATCCTCCGCGGTGCGCGCCTCCAGCGTGGTGTTGACCGCGACGATGCCGCCGAAGATCGACACCGGATCGCAGGCATAGGCCTTCAGGTAGGCGCTGTACTGATCGGCGCCGATCGCCACGCCGCAGGGATTGGCGTGCTTGATGACGACGACGGCGGGCTCCTTGAACTCGGCGACGCACTCGTAGGCCGCTTCGGTGTCGCCGATGTTGTTGTAGGAGAGCTCGCGGCCCTGGATCACGCGCGCGGTCGCGACGCCCGGCCGGTTGCTGCCGTCGCTGTAGAAGGCGGCCTGCTGGTGCGGGTTCTCGCCGTAGCGCAGGGTCTGCACGCGTGTGGCGGCAATGGTCAAACGTTCGGGGAAGATCTCGCCCTGCTGCTGCGCGAACCAGTTGGCGATCGCCGAGTCGTAGGCCGCTGTGCGGGCGTAGGCTTTCGCGGCGAGCTTGCGGCGCAGCGCGAGCGTCGTGGCGCCGCCGTTGCTTTCCATCTCGGCGCGGATCGCGGCGTAGTCCTGCGGATCGACGACAATGGTGACGAAGTCGTGGTTCTTGGCCGAGGCGCGGATCAGCGCCGGGCCGCCGATGTCGATGTTCTCGACGCAGGTCGCGTAGTCGGCGCCGCGCGCCACCGTCGCTTCGAACGGATAGAGGTTGACCACGACCAGATCGATCGGCGCGATTCTGTGGTCGGCCATCGCCTTCTGGTGGCCGGCGTCGGTGCGCCGTCCCAGGATGCCGCCATGGATCGAGGGCTGCAGCGTCTTGACCCGGCCGTCCATGATCTCGGGAAAGCCGGTGTGGTCGGAGACCTCGACCACCTTGATGCCGGCATCGCGCAGCGTCTTGGCCGAGCCGCCGGTCGAGAGGATCTCGACGCCTTGGGCGGCGAGGAAGCGGCCGAGCTCGACCAGCCCTTCCTTGTCGGACACCGAGACCAGGGCGCGGCCGATGCGCGCCAGGTCGGGGGTGGGCGAGGGCTGGACCTGGGCGGGGGCGGACATGGCGGTTTCCAAGCGGCGGAAGGGAACGATTTCGCGCGCTCTATAGCAAAGCTCGGCGCGCCGTGGATGCGACGGATTGTGGATGGTCCGGCCGAAATGACATACCTTCGCCGCCAACAACCCGAACGGGTGGGACCAGGGAGAATGACAATGACGGCGGATAGGCGGTTGGGGCGGCGCGCTGTTGCGCGCGGTGGCTTGGCGATGGCGGGCCTGCTGGCGGCGCCGTCGCTGGTTCGGGCGCAGGATTTCCCGGCCAGGACGGTGCGCGTGGTGGTGCCCTATCCTGCCGGCGGCGGTACCGACCTCGTGGCCCGGCTGATCGTGCCCAAGCTGCAGGAGCGCTGGAAGCAGACCGTGGTGATCGACAACAAGGGCGGCGCCAGCGGCATCCTGGGCAGCGAGATCGTCGCCAAGGCACCGCCCGATGGCTACACGCTGCTGATCATGACCAGCGCGCACTGCATCAACCCGTTCACCACCAAGAGCCTGCCCTACGACACCGAGAAGGATTTCACCGCCATCACGACCCTGGTGCTGGGCGGCATCGCGCTGATCGTCTCGCCCAAGTCCGGCCTCGACACGATGGAGAAGTTCCTCAAGGAGGCGCGCGCCAATCCCGGCAAGATCCAGTGGGGCAGCACCGAGAACACCACGCGCATGACCGGCGAGTTGTTCCGGGTGAAGGCCGGCCTGCAGATGGAGAATGTCGCCTACAAGGGCGCCGCGCCGATGATGCAGGAGATGATCGGCGGCCACATTCCTGCCGGCTTCACCAGCCCGCTGACGGCGATGGCGCATCACCGCAACGGCCTGCTCAAGATCCTGGCGGTGACCACCGGCAAGCGCCTGTCGGTGCTGCCCGACGTGCCGACCATGGCCGAGCTCGGCATCCCCGACATGGTGCAGCCGGCCTGGTTCTCGATGTTCGGGCCGGGCGGCATGGCCCCGGCGCTCGCCAGGCGCATCCAGGCCGATTGCGCCGCGGTGCTGGCCGAGCCCGAGATGAAGGCCAAGATCGCCGATCTCGCCAGCGAGCCCGGCGGCGAGTCGGTGGACGCTTTCGCCGAGCGCATCAAGGCCGAGCTGAAGACTTGGGGCGAGGTCGCCAAGCTTGCCGGCGTGCAGCCGGAGTGACGGGCTAGAGATTGTTGGCGGCGATCCAGTCCGTCAGCAGCGCCGACAGCTCGCGCGGCCGTTCCAGCGGCGCCATGTGGCCGCAATCCTCGACCACGGCGAACCGGCTGTTGGGCAGGTGCCTGGACATGCGCTCGGTTTCCTCGAAGCGGCGCAGGCGGTCCTGTCGTGCCGCCACCACCAGCGACGGGCAGGTAATGCGCTCGAGATCGGCGTAGCCGTCGGCGCGCGCGGGCGTGAGCTGGCGGATCATCACGTCCTTGCCCAGGCGGCGCGTCATGCCGCGCAGCCGTTCGATCAGCACGGGATCGCGCTCGCGATCGGGATGCAGTGCCTGCGAGAAGGTGCGTGCCGAGCCGCCGCGCGCGCTGGGCGCCTGCAGCGCGGCGATGCGCGTCTGCTTGTGCGCGTCTTCGGCGGCCGATTGCGCGCGCGCCGAGCTGCAGATGAAAGCCACGCCGGCGACGCGCTCGGGCGCCATCAAGGTCGCGATGCGCGCGACGAAACCGCCCATCGAGAAGCCGATCAGCAC